>JBBRMX010000045.1:0-18077 GCA_038230615.1 Thermomicrobiales bacterium
ACCCGTCAAGGGCGAAGAAACCGATGTGCTGTGCGACAAGTGCGGCAAGCCGATGGTGATGAAAGTCTCGCGTTTCGGGCGGTTCCTCTCGTGTTCCGGCTACCCGGAGTGCAAGAATATCAAGCAACTCGGTCCGAACGGTGAGGTTATCACCCGCGAGAAACCCGCCGACGAGCCGACCGAGTATACCTGCCCGACCTGTGGCAAGCCGATGGTTATCAAAACGGGGCGGTTCGGGAAATTTATCGCCTGCGTAGATTACCCGACCTGCAAGACGACCAAAAAGATCGAGGTAACGACGGGCGTTCACTGCCCGAACTGCGGCACGGGCGAACTCGTGCAGCGCAAGACGCGCAAAGGCAACCGCACCTTCTGGGCGTGCAACCGCTATCCCGATTGCGACTATACCGCCAATACCGACCCGACCAAGACCGCCCCACAGCCCGAACTCGTCCCTGCGGACTGACCCGGCTCTTTCGCTCCTTCCCGGTGCGGATATGCCGGGAGGGGGCTTTTTCGTCGTCTGGCGGGCGATGAGGAGTCCGCGACCACCCGGTTACTACAAGAAGGTGCAATCGGAGGGGGCAACCGTTGCCCCGGCATCATCGCAGTGATACGCTCCCGCAATGAGAAACGACAGATTACTCGAAGGATACAGAACACGTTGACCACTTATGAGAATGGCACACCGATTCGCGCCCACGGTACGACGATCCTTGCAGTCAAGCGAGGGGATGTTGTTGCGATGGCGGGGGACGGGCAAATCACCTTCGGCGATATTCGCTTGAAGCGCGGCGCACGCAAAATCCGCACATTAGCAGACGGGCGCGTGCTGGCGGGCTTCGCGGGGGCAGTTGCCGATGCGCTGACCCTGTTCGAGAAGTTCGAGGCGCAACTGGACGAACACAACGGCAACCTCCGTAAGGCTGCCGTGGAACTGACGAAAGAATGGCGCACCGACCGCTATCTGCGCCGCCTTGAGGCGCAATTACTGGTTGCGGACAGCGATCAAATCTTGCTGCTCTCCGGCGAGGGCGATGTGATCGAGCCGGACGAGGGCGTGATTGCGATTGGTTCCGGCGGGCCGTTCGCGCTCTCGGCAGCGAAGGCACTTTTGGACGAAACACCGCTCAGCGCGAAGGAGATCGTCGAGAAGGCGATGCACATTGCCGCCGAACTCTGCATTTATACGAACGACGAACTGACCGTATACACCGTGGCGAAAGACGAGACGGCGACGCCATACCGCCGGAGGGCAATCCGATGAGCGCACCCGATGTGACGCGCGAAACACGCCAGACAACGCAGCCCGCGCAACCTGCGAATACGCCCACGCCCTCCGGCACCACCTCCGCGACGACGGACGCACTCCCCTCCACGACGGCGATGACCCCGGCGGAGATTGTCGAGGAGTTGGACAAATACATCATCGGGCAGACCGACGCGAAACGTTCCGTCGCTATTGCCCTGCGGAACCGGTATCGGCGGCAACTGCTGCCAGACGACATGCGTGACGAAGTAACGCCGAAAAACATCCTCATGATCGGTCCCACCGGTGTCGGCAAAACCGAGATCGCCCGCCGCGTGGCGAAGATCGTGGATGCGCCGTTCATCAAGGTAGAGGCGACCAAGTTCACCGAGGTGGGATACGTCGGGCGCGATGTGGAATCCATCATTCGCGACCTTGTCGAGGTCTCCATCTCCAATCTGCACACGCTGCGGCTCGAATCGGTGAAGACCGAAGCGGAAGCGGCGGCACGGGAACGGCTCGTGACGTACCTACTCGAACAGACCGACACCGAGCGGCGCACCCGCACCACCCGCCGCACCAACACGAAAGAGCAATCGCCGCCGGAACCGGAGGGCGAACGTTCCCCCGCCACCGTGCAGCGCGAACGACGGCAACGCAAGAAACTGCTGGAAATGCTCAACCAGCAACTTTTGGAAGAAGTGACCGTCGAGATTGATGTCGAGCAATTCTTCGACGAGTACGGCAGCGATGATGGCCCGTACGACGAGAGCAGTTACGGCGATTTTCTGGACGAACTGAACCGTAATGCCCCCCGCCGCCGTTCCCGCCGTGTCTCGGTGCGCGATGCCCGCCGCATCCTGACACAGCAGGAAGCGTACCGGATGGTGGATTTCGATGCGGTCGTGGACGAATCAATCAAGCGAGCGGAAGAAGCCGCCGTAGTCTTCATTGACGAAATAGACAAGACGATCTCGCGCAATGGAGAGTACGGCGGCGCGGATGTCTCCGGTGAGGGGGTACAGCGCGACCTGCTCCCCATCGTCGAGGCGACGTTCGTCATGACGCGATACGGCCCCGTCAAGACCGACCACATCCTGTTTATCGCGGCGGGCAGTTTCCACGGCGTCAAACCCTCCGACCTCATCCCAGAGTTGCAAGGGCGGTTTCCGCTGCGCGTCGAATTGCGGAGCCTGACCGAGCGGGACTTGCTCGCTATCCTCAAAGAGCCACGCAATGCGCTGACAAAGCAGTATGTCGCGCTGCTTGAAACCGAAGGGGTGACAATCACTTTTACCCCGGATGGGTTGGTCGAGATGGCGCGGCTTGCCGCTGAGGTAAACAACCGCAATGAGGACATCGGCGCACGCCGCCTCGTCACCATCGTGGAGCGCGTTATCGAGCAACTCTCGTTCGACGCGTCCGCATTCGCCGGACAAACAGTCGTCATTGACGCCGCATATGTCAAAGACAAAGTTGGAGACATCGCCGCCAACGAAGACCTGAGCAACTTCATCCTCTAGGTGCGCATCTCTTTTGCATAGTAGTAGGGTAGGCTAACGCCTGCCCTATCGCTCGTTGCAATGCGCGTCGCATCTGGAATCGGGTAACGCTTTATCACCGCATCAGTGACGCAAAAAGATTCGTGGAGGAAATGGGCTATGGATATGAAAACGCCGCGTGTGCAGACCTGTGCGACGGGGTTATCGCTCAGACGGATTCTGGCGCGATGACGAGCACGCACACACGAGACGCAGCGGTTCGCGTGGGGTGGGATGAGCAAGCAAACGCCTACCCCACCGGTGTGATAACCGTCGCGCATATGCGGGCGGGAGATGCGTCGCTGGATACCTATGGGGTACGCGTGCTGCGGTGGAGATCGTGCCATGTGATTACCTCGGTTGTCCTCGGTGGGATCAGCGCGGGGCGGGCGGGTATGTTCCGCACGGGCGACATTGCGTGCGAGTTTTTCTGGGCGGGCAGATGGTGGAATGTGATCGCGGGGTATGACCCCGCGAATGGCGATCTGCGCGGCTACTACTGCAATATCTCCTTGCCACCTCGCTGGTCTGCGGACGGCGACACCCCGCGAGTCATCTATACCGATCTTGAACTTGATTTGCTCGTGTTCCCCGACGGCACTATCGAATTACAGGATGAGGACGAATTCGCGCACCATGCGGAGACGTATCCGTACCCCGCCACGACTGTGGTACGGGCATGGGCGGCGTTGGACGATCTACGGGCGCGAATCGCACGGCGGGCGCACCCATTTCGCTATGAATCGCTGCCTGCGCTCGTGCAGCGGCTCCGATTACCGCCGGTAGCGGCAGCACCGCCGGACGCGGTATGATCGCGGCAACAGGGCAGCGATGGGACAGGCGGCGATGAAAGGGGCGACCGATGACATGGCGATGGGCGACGACGACGGCTGCACAGCCCTACCGCACGCTGTCGGTGATCGTACCGGTCTATAACGAACGCGAAACACTCGCGGAGATCGTCCGGCGCATCGCGTCGGTAGACCTTTCTCAATACGGGCTGGCGAAGGAAATTCTGCTCGTGGACGACGGCAGCACCGACGGCACGCGCGATCTCCTGCCCGGTCTCACCGAAGTACCGGGGGTGCGCGTGCTGCTCCACCCACACAACCGGGGCAAAGGTGCAGCGGTGCGAACTGGCATCGAACACAGTACGGGCGACATCGTGCTTATTCAGGATGCCGACCTCGAATACGACCCGCGTGATTACCCCGTGCTGCTCCGCCCGATCATGGAGGAGCGTACGAAGGTCGTCTACGGTTCCCGTTTCCTCGGCGAACACAAGGCGATGTATTTCTGGCACACCGTCGGGAACAAAGCCCTGACGACGATTGCAAACATCCTCTACGATACAACGCTGACCGACATGGAGACGTGCTACAAAGTTTGCACGACCGACATTGCTCGCTCGTTCACGCTCACGCAGCGCGGGTGGGGGTTCGACCCCGAATACACCGCGAAAATTCTCAAGCAGGGGCACCGTATCTACGAAGTGCCGATCTCTTATACGGGACGCGAGTTCACCGAGGGCAAGAAGATCAGTTGGCGCGACGGCTTCCGTATTATCTGGGTGCTCGTCCGCATCCGATTCTCCCGCTGAAGTCCCAACCACAGGAGGGCGCACGATGACCGTCACTGACCACCACACCGCATTCATCACCGGGCTACGCGAGCGCGTGCTGCCGCTGCGGACGCAGGCAGTTGTGCGTAATGACTGGTTGCGGCAGCGTCTCGATACCGTGCTGCCCGCAGTAATGGAACGCGAAGGCTTCGATATGTGGATTATCGCCGCCCGCGAATACAACGAGGACCCCGTGATTATGACGATGCTGCCCGAACCCGCGATGGCGGCACGACGGCGCACGATTCTCGTTTTTACCCGCCGTGCGGACGGCTCCATCGAACGCACGACACTCGACCGCTACGGCTTCGGCGATTTCTACACCAAAGGCTGGGATGCCGACGCCGAGGAGCAGGACGACGCCCTCGCCCGTTATGTACAAGAGCGCAATCCCCAGCGTATCGGGCTGAATTTCTCGCACACCTTCGCCTTCGGAGACGGGCTGACCCACAATGAGTACATGCGCATCGCCGCCGCCCTCGGCGAGGAGACGATGCACCGCACCGAGAGCGCGGAGCGGCTCTGTGTCGGCTGGCTGGAGCGGCGCATCCCCGCCGAACTCGGCGTGTATCCCGGCATCGTCGCCATCGGGCATGAGATCATCGCCGAGGCATTTTCGTCGCGCACGATCACTCCCGGCAGCACGACCACGGACGATGTTGTCTGGTGGATGCGGCAGACGATGCTCGATGCGGGGCTGCAGGCGTGGTTTCAGCCCTCGATCACTATTCAGGCACCGGGCGAACCCTGGGACAAGGTGAACGGCGAGAAGGAGGGCAAACGCACATTGATTCAGCACGGCGATGTGTTGCATTGCGATATGGGCTTTTACTATCTCGGTCTCGCCACCGACCAACAACAGCACGCCTACATCTGCAAGCCGGGCGAGACCGATGCCCCCGCCGGGTTGTATGACGCGCTCGCGGCCGGCAACAAACTGCAAGATTTCCTGCTCGCGGCGATGGCACCGGGCAAGGCAGGCAACACCGTGCTGCGCGAATCGCTGGCAGACGCCCGTGACGCGGGGCTATTGCCGAGCGTCTACACCCACCCGCTCGGCTACCACGGTCACGCCGCCGGACCGACCATCGGCTTGTGGGACCGGCAAGATGGCGTCCCCGGCAACGGTGATTACCCGCTTTACGACGACACCTGCTACTCAATTGAGTTGAATGTGCGCCACGCTGTGCCAGAATGGGGCGGGCAGGAAGTCCGCATTGCGCTCGAAGAAGACGCGATCCTCACCGGCGGCACTGTCTCGTACCTTGCGGGTCGGCAGACACGCTTCCACATTATCTGACAAGACACGCGGCATATCGGCGGGGGCGGGGCAATGCGACGGGTGATCGCGGTAGATATGGGCGGCACGAATATCCGGGCAGCGTGTGTGGACGAGCACGGCGAGATTCTGAGCCGCCATACCCTGCCGACCCCCGCAACCGCACCGGTCGCGGTCGGGTTCGACGCGCTTGTCCGGGCTATCGAGGCGGCGCGGACGGAGGCGGGTAGCGAGATCGGCGCAATCTGTGTTGCGTGCCCCGGGCCGCTGAACACCGCACGCGGCACCATCGAACACCCGCCGCAACTTCCGTACTGGCGTGGCACGCCACTGGAAGCAATGCTCACGGCACATTTCCGCCTCCCCGCAACAATCATCAATGATGCCAGCGCAGCCGCCCTCGGTGAATGGTCGTTCGGCGAGGGGCGCGGCACACAACATATGATCTATATTATCGCGGGGACGGGCATCGGCGGCGGCGCGGTGGCGCACGGCAGGCTGATCGAGGGGCGTAGCGGCATGGGGCTAGAGTTCGGGCATACGTGCATCATGCCGGACGGCCCGCTCTGCGGGTGCGGGTTGTATGGCTGTATCGAGGCATATAGTGCGGGCGCGGGGATGACTCGGCGGGCATACGATGCCATCGCACGCGGCGACGGTGCGGCGATTCTCGCGGCGGCAGGCGATAACGAGATCACCGGCGCAATCGTCGCACACACCGCCGACGCGGGCGACCCCGCCGCCCAACAGATTATCGTCACAGGCGGCACGATACTTGGTATCGGCGTCGCCAATCTCATCCATCTCTTCGACCCGGAACGTGTCGTAATTGGCGGGGGGCTGACTAACATGAGCGACCGGTACTGGTCTCCGTTTCGTGCCGCCGTTGCTGCACATACGCTCCCCCCCTTCGCAGGCGTCGGGATCGTCTTCAGCGGGTTAGGTGACAATGCGGGGTTGCTCGGTGCCGCATCCCGCGCACTCGCGCTTGGTTGATACACACCCGTTCATCTGTCATCATGCATTTGCACAGGATACAAGCACACTCTCGCATGGATTGCCTATTTGACACACAATTGGCGGGGTGGTACATTCCCTGCAAGTGTTCAGTATGCAAAGTATGCGTCGTGTTCCCGGTCAATCTGCCGTCGTTCAACTACGGCGGTCGGCTTCGCGTACAAACTTTGGAGGGAATGACATGCTGCGGTATATCGGGGGGCGCGTGTTGTGGATGATCCCGACACTCATCCTCGTTTCGTTGTTCATTTTTGTGCTTATGCACGCGACACCGGGCAGCCCCTTCCAGCTTGAAAAGTCTAGCGCGGAATTTATCGCGAACCAGAACCGCCTCTATGGGCTGGATAAGCCCCTGCCACAGCAGTATGTCGTCTGGATCAGCAATGTGCTGCGTGGCGATTTCGGCTACAGCACCTTTTTCAAAAGCCGCAAGGTACAGGAAATTCTTCTTGAGCAATTCCCGGTC
The DNA here is from genome assembly GCA_038230615.1 of Thermomicrobiales bacterium. Lineage (GTDB taxonomy): Bacteria > Chloroflexota > Chloroflexia > Thermomicrobiales > JALYUS01 > JBBRMX01. The sequence goes on from JBBRMX010000045.1 coordinate 7,174, forward strand.
AGCCTGAAAATCGGCGCGATTGCGACACTGGTTGCTTTCATCGGCGGAATTACGCTCGGCGTGCTCTCGGCGGTCAACCAGAATGGCCCGCTCGATTACGCCGGTACACTTGTCGCCACCCTCGGCGCGAGTGTGCCGAACTTTGTCGCGGCGTTTCTCTTGCTGTTCGTGTTCGTAATCGTGCTACCGCAGACGTTCCATATCAATCTCGGCTTCCGCACGACCTTCTCCGGTGATCCGAAAGACTTTATTCTCCCCGTCGCTGCCCTCGCCTTTTTACCGTTAGCGACGATCACGAGTTTCACCCGCGCCAGTATGCTGGACGCGATCCGCTCCGATTACGTACGGACAGCGCGGGCAAAAGGCCTCGGTGAGCAGCGCGTTATCACCCGGCACGTCCTGAAAAATGCCCTGATGCCCGCGATTACGCTCATCGGCCCGATCTTTGCTGGCATCGGCACCGGCACATTTGTGGTAGAGCAGACCTTCGCCATCCCCGGCATCGGACGGTATTTCGTACAGAGCCTGACGAACCGTGACTACCCGCTTGTCATGGCGGTTTTCCTGCTCTACGGGGCATTCCTCACAGTGATGGTCCTCATGATGGACGTGATTTACAGTTTCGTTGATCCGCGTGTCAGCCTGACCGGAAGCCGGTAAGAAGGGAGAGCCTCCGTGTCGTCAATACCTGACCAGCCGACTTCTACGAGCGATTTGATCCTCTCCGGCAAGAGCAACGGCGACGAGCTAGTTGTTACGTCCAATGCGTTCATCGAGGAAGTGCCGCTCAAGCAGACGAACCTGTTACGGGACGCGATGTACCGCCTGTTCCGCAACAAACTGGCGGTGATGGGGCTTGCGTTCGTGCTGCTTCTCGTGTTCGTCGCCATCTTTGCGAATTTCATCTCGCCGTATGGGTTCGATGAGAAAGTCCCCGGCGAGTTCTATCGCTCGCCGCCGTCGTGGTGGTTCCCCTTCGGCACCGATAATGTCGCCCGCGATATGTTCACGCGCGTCATGTTCGGGGCGCGGGTCTCGATGTTCGTCGGTGTCGGGGTTGTGTTGGTGCAGTTGGCTATCGGTATCACACTTGGCTCGTTCGCGGGCTACTTCGCGGGCAATGTGGATACCGCATTGATGCGCGTCGTAGACATCGTCTCGACGGTTCCTGCGCTGATTATCGCGATCATCCTGCTCGCAGCACGCGGCCCCGGTATTGCAAACATCATCTTCGCGCTCGGCATCACGCAGTGGGTTACGATTGCTCGCTTGACGCGCGGCAATATGCTCTCGCTGCGAGAACTCGATTACATCAAAGCATCGCGCACTGCCGGGGCAAGCGGACGGTATATCGTTCTGCGACATCTCCTGCCAAACAGCCTGACTCCGCTGATCGTGGCGATCACCTTCGCCATTCCGGAGGCGATCTTCGGCGAGGCGTTCCTGAGTTTCATCGGCATCGGTATCCGCCCGCCGCAACCGACGTGGGGCGGAATGGTGGCGGAAGGCCAGCAATTCCTCCGCAGCGACGCGCATCTTGCGATCATCCCGGTACTCTGCGTCATGTTCACGATGCTCGCATTCCGCTTCCTCGGTGACGGTCTGCGCGACGCACTCGACCCGAAGGGAAACAACTAGGGGAGTGACAAAGAACCAGTAGCCAGTTGAAAGAACGATGCTGCGTGGCGAATTGCTCTTTTACGTTGTTACTGGTTACGTGTTACTCTCGTCGAAGGAGTGGTTGGTGACAGAATCGGTCGCATCGCGCAGTATAGCGACACAAAATATTGACGGGCAGAAGCCGATTCTCGAAGTGCGGGGATTGAAGACGCAGTTCTTCACGCGCACCGGTATCGTCTACGCAGTGGACGGCGTGTCGTTCGCCGTCGGCGAGGGGGAGACTGTCGGCATCGTGGGTGAATCGGGCTGCGGGAAGTCGGTCACGTCGCTCTCGTTGATGCGGCTCGTCCCGAACCCGCCGGGCCGCATTGTGGAAGGCGAGATCGTCTTTCGCGTAGACGACAAAGAATACGAACTGCTCACGATGCCGGAATCCGAAATGCGCCATGTGCGCGGGCATCATATGGCGATGATCTTCCAAGACCCGATGACCTCGCTCAACCCCGTGCTTACTATCGGGTTGCAGTTGATGGAACCGCTACAGATTCACCTGCGGATGAGCAAGGACGAGGCGCGGCAGCGTGCCATCGAACTGATGCAGCAGGTCGGTATTCCCGGTGCGGAATCGCGGATGGATTCGTACCCGTTCCAGTATTCGGGCGGGATGCGCCAGCGCGTGATGATCGCCATCGCGCTCGCGTGCAACCCCAAATTGCTGATCGCAGACGAGCCGACCACTGCGCTGGATGTGACGATTCAAGCGCAGATTCTCGACCTCATGCGGACACTGAACGAGAAGTACGGCACTGCGATCATCATGATTACGCACGATCTCGGCGTAGTCGCGGAGATGTGCCAGCGAGTTATCGTCATGTACGCGGGGCAGATTATCGAGAGTGCGCCCGTGGACGAACTCTTCAGCCGCCCGAAGCACCCATACACATTGGGGCTGATGAACTCTGTCCCGCGCATTGGCGAAGATGTCAAGATACCGCTCGTGCCGATTGGCGGGCTGCCACCGGATTTGCGCCAGCCGCCGAAGGGATGCCGGTTCGCACCGCGTTGCTCCCGCCGTACATCGCAGTGCGAACAGGCCCCAACGCTCACGGAAATGGGACCGAACCATATTGCGGCGTGTTGGCATCCGATAGAGAGCTAGCGAGTTCTGCGTCGCGGTAGATGATTGGATACGCACACTGCACATTCGATTACGAACGCCGACGCATGAACACGAACCACCGACTATTTCGTCCGAGGGGTGAACGTGGCAACAGCAGTATCCGAAACTACCCGAATGCCCGTCGAGAAGGACGCGGTACTCGCAGTGGATGACCTCAAAAAGCATTTCAACGTCGGCGGCTTTGGCAAGCAAACAACGATTCGTGCTGTGGACGGCGTGTCGTTTTCTGTGCGCAAAGGCGAAACATTCGGTCTTGTGGGCGAATCCGGCTGCGGTAAGACCACGCTCGGTCAGACGATCATGCGGTTGTACGAGCCAACGGACGGCGCGATTACGCTCAATGGGCAAGACATTACACATCTCAAGAACAATGAGATGCGAAAAGTGCGCCGTGGTTTGCAGATGATCTTCCAAGACCCCGCCGCCTCGCTCGACCCGCGCATGACGGTCGGCTCGATTATCGCGGAGCCGCTCAATATCTTCGGTATCGGCACGCCGGAGGAGCGCAAAGAGCGCGTGCGCGAGTTGCTGCGGGTTGTCGGGCTGAACTCGTACTTCGTCAACCGCTACCCACACGAGTTCTCCGGCGGTCAACGGCAGCGCATCGGGATCGCCCGCGCCCTCGCCCCAAACCCGCAACTCATCATCTGTGACGAGCCGGTATCGGCACTGGATGTTTCCATCCAAGCGCAGGTACTGAATCTGCTGCGCGATTTGCAGCGTCAGTTTAACCTTACGTATGTCTTCATCGCGCACAATCTCGCGGTCGTCGCGCACATCTCCGACCGTGTCGGGGTGATGTATCTGGGCAAGATGATGGAGATCGGCGGCAGTAAGGTGATTACCGAAAGCCCGTCGCATCCCTATACGAAAGCTCTCATCTCCGCGATCCCGATCCCCACACCGGGCGCGAAGAAAGACCGAATGGTCCTGACGGGCGATGTGCCAAGTCCGGCTAACCCGCCATCGGGCTGCCCCTTCCACACGCGCTGCCCTATTGCGCGTCCGAACTGTAAGACCGATACTCCTCTGCTCACGCAGCGTGAGCCGGATCATTGGGTTGCCTGCCACTACGCCTAGTGCGGGATATGGCACCGCCACTTCGTAGGAGGGTGTGACGGGGAACGAGCAAGCGTATATTGTGTCAGGAGACTGGAGATTTTCGGAAGGTTTCGCGCCAGCGACTACGACAGGGATACCGGCGCGATGGAGTAAGGGAAGGGTTTACCATGGAACAGAACTTCGACGAGCAACAGGCTCTCCGTGAGCCGGCAGCACTCGCACGTCTCGAGCGCAATTTGCGCCGTGCGGGTATGAGCCGCCGCAACTTCCTCGCAATCGCCAGTGCCGCCGCCGGTACTGCCGCTCTCGCCGCATGCGGTGCAGATAACACGCCGACTGCAACGACCGCGCCCGTCGCGACCGTTGCCGCGACGAAACCCGCTGTCGCCGCGACCACTGCTCCTGCTGCTGCGAGTGCGCCCGCCGCGACCGTCGCAGCGACGAAACCCGCTGCTGCCGCAACGACTGCTCCTGCAGCCGCGAGTGCGCCCGCCGGAACCACCGCCCCCGCAGCCGCCGCAACGACCGCGCCTGCCGCTGCCGCAACGACCGCTCCCGCTGCGGCATCCGCCTCGGCAGGTGCGAGCAACCTCACCCCCGCGCAAGCAGCCGCGACCGGCCCGGAAAGCAAGCGCGTCTTCCTCGACGGTGCGTATGTTACCTCGGAGCCGGTAGACAACGACTTCAACCGCGACCTCTACGCGGGCGGCGTCAGCCAGCATCAGGTCGGTCTCCTGCGCTACGATCAGGACTTCAACCTTGTGCCGGAATTGGCGGAATCCTATACCGTCAAGGGTAGCGTCTTTACATTCAAGCTGCGGAGCGGCATCACGTGGAGCGACGGTGTACCGATCACGGCGAAGGATTTCGTCTACTCGCTCAAGCGGCAGATTGATCCCCGCACCGGCAACGGCTACAACTCCTTCTGGGACGGCGTCATCAAGGGTGCGGCGGAACTTTCCAGCGCGAAAGCCGATGCAGCAAACTTGCAGACCCTCATGGACGGTGTTGGCGTGAAGGCGATTGACGATTCCACACTGGAAATCACGGGTGATGCCTTCGCGGGTCTTATCCCGAACCAGTCCGCGTATGTCGCGGCGGTCATTTCTCGCGAAGATATCGTCAAGAAGTATGCGGATGCCAAGGGCGTCTCGCCGTGGACCGACCCCGCCAAGGCGGGCGGCCCGGTACTTGCCAGCGGACCTTTCCAGATTACTGCATGGCAGCACAACCAGCGCATCAACCTTGTCCGCAATGACAAGTACTGGAACGCCAAGGCAATCCGGCAGAAGTATGTCACCTTCACCATCATCCCCGACATCACGAAGAGCACCCTGCCCTTCGAGAACGGCGATGTGGATTATCAGGTCATTCCCTCCACCGAGGTAGACCGCCTGAAGAACGATGCGAAGTACAAGTCGCAGGTCTTCCCGTATGTCTATCCCGGAACGCGCTTCCTCGTGCCGGATGCGGGCCACGCCCCGTTCGACAAACTGGAAGTCCGCAAAGCCGTCATCCTTGCGACCGATAAAGACCGCTTGGTGAATCAGGTCGGTCGCAAGATTCACACACCCGCCTATGCGATGACGGCACCGGGCGTATTCGGGTACTTCGACGACGACGACAACAAGTTGAAAAACTTGCAGAAGTACGACAAAGCAGCAGCGATGGACGCCCTGAAAGGCACCACCTTCGAGGGTGGGCGCAACTGGCCGAAGATTACGCTGTCGTACAACTCGTCCGACCTCGACATCCCACAGGGCTACCCGGACGAAATCGCCCGCCAACTCAAGGAAAACCTCAATATGCAGGTAGACCTCGAACCGCTGGAGGCCAAGGTCTGGAATGCACGGCGCTTCTCGCTCGATCTGCAATTCCTGCTCTATCGCTGGTATCAGGATTATCCCGATCCTCACAACGAGTACTATCAGGTCTTCTCGATCCATAACAAGGGCGCAGCACGGCAGAGTTGGTCCGACGCAACCTTCGATGACATCTGCAAGAAGGCGGCAGCGGAGACGGACAAGCAGAAGCGGCTCGATCTGTATTATCAGGCAGAAACCCGCATTCAGACGCAGTTCGCGTATATGCCGATCCACTGGCGCACGGACAACTACCTTGTCAAGCCGTATGTGCAGGGCGTTCCCAAGAACAAGCAGGGATACGTCGTCACCAACGGAAATATCTTCACCCGCCTGTGCGACTATGTCTATGTAACGGACGAGAGCACGCACAACCCCGCGTAATCTCCCCGCATATCATGCGAAACGGCGGCACTCCATGCATGGAGTGCCGCCGTTTCGTTGCCGCACCGCGAGCGCATAGTTATGGTTGCGCCGCTTCTGTGTGATGGGTGGCGACGGCAGCGAGCAGACCGAGTTCTTTTCGGTAAATATCGCGCAGAAGCCGTGGCAACAGAATGCGCTCCATCACGCCCGCAATACCACCGCTCGACGCGAGTACCGTCGCAATTTCCACGCGCACATGTTGGTCGTCCCGCACCGGCGTGAAAGTGAAGGAGGTAGCGACCTGTGACGTGACATTCTGCTCGACGATCACCCGCCCCGGATCGGGTTCGCTGACGCGCTGCCGGAACTCACGTTCCCTGCCCGCGATCCGCATCGTGAAACGAACGACGGTTCCCGCACCGTATCCGCCCTCTTCGACCATAAAGTCTGAGAAATACTCCGGCGGTAAGATGGATGGATGCCCAATGCGATAGTCCGCAACGACCGCGTACACATCCTCCGTACGCGCCTCAATCACCGCCGATTCCGCGACATGTATTGTTGCCATCGCTCCCTCTCCTCATACAATTCGCGGGTCGTCTGCTGCGACGCCATTGTAGCCGCATCCGATGCCCCGTCCCTACAAGAGACGCACAACCTGCACTCTCAAGTTCCACGTGGATGGCTATTCGCGCGACATATTGGGGGTGTTGACGTTATGACGGGTGTGTTATGCTCATGGAGCAGATACGATATGATGCGCGAGAACGCATGAGAAAGGCGGGCGAAATGGCAGGACATCCGAACTATCTCTGGTTGAATGGCGAGCTGACGAAATGGGAAGACGCGACGGTGCATGTCACCGAACTCGGTTGGTCGTCCGTCGCGGCGGTCTTCGAGGGCATCCGGGGCTACTGGAACGGCGAGAGCGAGGAATTGTTCGTCTTCCGCCTGACCGAGCATATGGATCGCTTCATGCGCTCGATGCGCTTGCAGCGAATGCATTCCCGTTGGACACGCGACGAACTGATCGCGGCGTGTTTGCAGGTCGCCCGCGACAACGATTGCCACGAGGATACGTACATCCGCCCGCTCGCATATTTCGGCAGCGCGTCACGCGGGGCGTTCCTTGCGACGAACAGCGACTGCGATATCATGATAACGAGCAACCCCGCGCCGTCGCATCTCATGACCGGCGTGAAGCAGACCGCGAGCGTCTCCTCGTACCGCCGCATCGGTGAAGATGTAATGCCGCCGCGCGTGAAAAACATTTCCAACTACCGTAACAGCCAGCTCGGTAGCACCGAAGCACGGCTGAATGGCTACGACACCGCGATCTTCCTCAACACCGCCGGGCATGTGACCGAGGGGCCGGGCGCGTGTCTCTTCATGGTGCGCGACAATGTCGTCATTACACCGGACCTGACGAGCGGTATCTTGGAAAGCATCACGCGAGACGCCTTCCTCACGCTCTGCCGCGAACAACTCGGTCTCGAAGCCATCGAGCGCGTGGTGGATCGCACGGAGTTGTACATCGCGGATGAAGTCTTCTTCGCAGGGACGATGGCGGAAGTCAGCCCCGTGACGATGATTGACCATTACGATATCGGCACTGGCGAACTCGGCACGGTTACCGGGCAACTCGAAATATTGTTCAACGATGTCGTGCGCGGTATCAGCCCGCTGTACAGCGCATGGCGCACCCCTGTCGGTGTCCGCGCCCTCGCCACCGCATCCGGCGACGACTAGGCAAAAGCCAGCCACCGCCGAAGAACTGACGACAAAAGACCGCGACGAATTGATTTCGCCACGGTCTTTTGTGTTGAATCTCTCAAATGTCGTACGATGAATGCCGTTGCCTATGACGGCACGCCTCAATATTTCGCCAGTGTCGTGACGGCGGGAGTGCGGTTCCACATCCAGATACCTAGTGGCAAGCCGATGAGCGTGACCGAGAAGACCCACGCGAGGCTCATCCAGACGAGTGAGACCCACAGCCCCACGAAGACGAAGTAGAGCGCACGGACGAGCCAGAACCGCTGCGGCACCGCAGAACCGTCCGGTTGTTGCAGCGGTGGACGCAGGGTGGCGATCTGCGGCAAGCGGTTCAGCATCAGAAGACCGAGCGGTGCCCCGATGATCGTCACGATACAGAGCAATGCGGCTATCGCCCACATCGGCGTCAGCCACGACCCGACGAACACAAACCAGAGTGCCGTCACAAACCACCCCGGTGCAGTGCGCGGCGCAGCGATCTCCGAAGTGGGCATCAGTTTATCGGTCATGGCGTCCATCGCCTCCTGCTATAGGGGAATATATACAGAAATGGAGTAGAGGCGGAGAAACAGCATATGCATCTGCCTCTCGCCGTCCGTTGTGTTTCTGCAACTACTCCCCGGATTGCATCATTAAAACGATGAACGGTAATTCGGGGCTTCCTTCGTCAGCATCACATCGTGCGGATGGCTCTCGCGCAGCCCTGCCGAGGTGATGCGGATGAACTGCGTATCGCGGCGCATTGCAGCGATGTCCGCCGCGCCGACGTACCCCATCGCGGAGCGCAAGCCGCCGAGCAACTGATAGATGAGTGCAGAGAGCGGGCCTTTGTACGCCACCCGCCCCTCGATGCCCTCCGGCACGTATTTCGAGACATTGCCGGAGACGCCCTCTTGGAAGTAGCGGTCGGACGAATACCGCGCCTTCATCGCGCCGAGCGACCCCATGCCGCGATACTCCTTGAACCGCTCCCCCTGATAGAGCACGACATCACCGGGGGATTCGTCTACCCCCGCAAGGAGCGAACCGAGCATCACCGTTTCTGCACCCGCCGCGATTGCCTTGGCAACATCGCCGCTGTACTGGATGCCACCATCCCCGATCACCGGAATATCGTACGGTGCGGCAGCGCGGGCGCAGTCCCAAATCGCGGTGATCTGCGGCACACCGGTGCCGGCAACAACCCGCGTGGTGCAGATGCTCCCCGGCCCGATGCCAACTTTGATACCGTCCACACCCGCCGCGATCAGGGCTTCGGTCGCAGCGGCAGTGGCGACATTACCCGCAACCAACTGGATATGCGGCCATGTCTCGCGCATCTGCCGCACCATGTGGATCACATCAACGGAATGCCCGTGCGCGGTATCTACGATGAGTACATCCACCTGTCCCGCGATGAGAGCTTCGGCGCGTTCCAGCGAATCTTTGCCGGTACCGACCGCCGCCGCGACCCGCAACCGCCCTTGTTCATCTTTTGAGGCATTGGGAAACTGGATACGCTTCTGGATATCCTTCACAGTGATAAGACCCATGAGTCGGTACTGATTGTCCACCACGGGCAGTTTCTCGATCTTGTTGCGATAGAGAATCGCTTTCGCTTCTTCGAGCGTCGTGCCAACGGGGACAGTCACAAGGTTTTCGTGCGTCATCCGGTCGCGGATTGGCTGATCGGTATTTTCTTCAAATCGCAGATCGCGGTTCGTGAGGATACCGACAAGCCGCCCGTTCGTATCCGTGATCGGCACACCGGAGATATGGTATCGCTCCATCATCGCCAGCGCATCGCTCACCATATCGTCAGGGCCGAGCGTCACCGGCTCAACGATCATGCCGGATTCACTACGCTTGACTTTGTCCACCTCGCCTACCTGCGCGTCTATCGAGAGGTTGCGATGGACAACGCCGATGCCACCCTCCCGCGACAGCCCGATCGCCATACGCGCCTCGGTAACGGTATCCATCGCCGCCGAGACAATCGGAATCGAGAGACGGATTTCACGGGTGAAGCGCGTCGAGGTCTCGACTTTATTAAAGACCTCCGAGGCGGCGGGGAGCAAGAGCACGTCGTCGAAGGTCAGCCCTTCGCGCCCGAACTTCGCGGCGAATGCAGACTCATCGGGCGCAGAACCGGGCGTAGAGAGCATTTTTTCGACGGTTTGCATCGCGCAACACCCCCCGTAGATAGACAAAGACGGACAGCGTGCCATTGCACCGTCCGTTTCGTATGCAAATGATACTCCCACCGGGCGGGAGTGGTCAACAGCGATGGTGGGCGATACAGGGTTCGAACCTGTGACATCCACGGTGTAAACGTGGCGCTCTGACCAGCTGAGCTAATCGCCCGATAGTGAGACAAAAGAAGAGGTGGTGCGCGAGAAGGGACTTGAACCCTTACCCCGTTAACCGGGACTAGGCCCTCAACCTAGCGCGTCTGCCAATTCCGCCACCCGCGCACGAAGGGGTGTTGTAGCTGCTCTCGCAGCGGCAGATGTGAGTATCGCACCCGCGCCGGGGTCTGTCAAGCGGCGCATCCGTATTCAGCACTCTGCGAACAGTGCGGTATCCCTCGCTCCACTTGCCCTTGACCACGCTACTGTGCCGGGGTATACTACGTCGCGCGGCGGCAACGACACGCCGACGTAGCTCAATTGGCAGAGCAACGGTTTTGTAAACCGTAGGTTGTCGGTTCAAGTCCGACCGTCGGCTCCATCCCGTTTCATCGTGCACCTTCACATCTTGGGCAGGTACCAGAGCGGCCAAATGGGGCTGACTGTAAATCAGCTGGTTATACCTACGGGGGTTCGAATCCCTCCCTGCCCACCACGTTGCGCCCTGATAGCTCAGTTGGTAGAGCACATTCTTGGTAAGAATGAGGTCTCCGGTTCAAGTCCGGATCAGGGCTCCACTTTTTCCCTTCTATCGCAAGAACAATCATTCTATGCATGGACGCAATCAATTGTGTCACGCGCAGGGATCGCGACTCTTCGTATAGTGCGGTCATGTGCCGATCAATGTTCTCTACAAGACCGAGGAAATCA
>JBBRMX010000046.1:0-17871 GCA_038230615.1 Thermomicrobiales bacterium
CCCGCGATGGCGATATGCACGATATTTTCGATGCATTCACACAGGCAGGACTATTTCGCCTCGCCACCGACCCACAATACGGTGGCACGGGCGATGGAACCCTTGGCTTGTCGCTCGCGATAGAGGAAGTGGCGCGGGCGTGCTGCTCATCTGGTTTGCTCCTGCTCATGTCGCGCCTCGCGACCGTGCATATCGCCATCGCGGGGACAGAGGCGCAGAAGCAGCGGTATCTCACGGGCGTCGCCAATGGCGAGATCAAGGGTGCATTTGCGCTGACAGAGCCGGAAGTTGGCTCCGATTCGGGCGCGATCCGTACCCTCGCGGTGCGCGACGGCGACGGGTATATCCTGAACGGCTCAAAGAAGTGGGCGGGGCAGGCGACGGTAGCGGATTACGTGATGGTCGCTGCCCGCATCGGGAGCGCGGAGAGCCGCGATATTGGCGTCTTCATCGTGCCGACCGACAACCCCGGTTTTACGATCACCCGCCGGATGCCGAAGATGGGCGTGAATGCGGTGCCGGTGTGCGAGATCGCGCTCAGCGATTGCCGTCTTGGAGCGGAACAGCGTGTCGGGCCGGAGAAGGGTGGGTTTCGGGTGCTGCTCCGAGGGCTGAGCATGGTGCGGCCTATCGTCGCGGCGCGGGGCCTTGGGCTGGCGGCGGGTATTCTCGACTATGCGAGCGAGTATGCACGGCAACGCACGACGATGGGCAAGCCGGTGATTACGCATCAGGCAGTCGGGTTCCGGCTGGCAGAGCGAGCGATGGAACTCGAAGCGGCGCGGTTGCTGACGTACCGTGCCTGCTGGCTCGTGGACAACGGCAGAACAACCCCCGCCGATGCCGCGCATTTCAGCATGGCGAAGGCATATTCGAGCGAGATGGCAGTACGGGCAGCAGACACCGCGCTGCAAACGCTCGGTGGCAACGGCTACCTGCGCGAGTACCCGACTGAGCGGTTCTATCGCGATGCCCGCCAACTGATGCTCGTGGAAGGGACGAGCGAGATTCAGCGGCTCATTATCAGCCGCGCCATTGAGATCAAGGAGTATCAGTGGTAGTGATCAATATATAAGCGTGTGAGAGGTCGTGTGATGCGTTGTTTACGGTTCGCGATGTTTCGGCTTGTCCCTGATCTCATCGCGTGCAGTGGATGCCGCACCCGATCTCTCGACATTTGCGGACCCTTCCGGGGTAGTCTCGTTCCGCTACCCCGCCGATTGGGATACCACCGTACAATCTGCAACTGAGAACCGCTTCGTAGGACCATCCGTCATCCTCTATTTGTCAGTTTCCAATCAAACGGAACCTATCGAGGACGATATTGACTTTTACAAAGCGTACAATGCACGACGTCCTGAGACCACGGTTTCGTTTTCTGGAATGCAAGATACAACAGTCGGGAACGAACCTGCAAAACTCCTCTTCTTTACGCGGACCAACAAAGGTGGCGCACCGATGGGTGGTCTTGAAGGTGCGGTGTGGTTTGTCAACCACGGCAGTAAACGGATTTGGTTCGAGTTCGTATTCGATAGGGGGCATCTGGACGATGCACGGGCGATAATCTCGTCGGTGGCTTTTGCTGCTGTCTCGCTCTCTACCTTTATTGATACGAACGGTCTCGTGCTGCTCCAATATCCGAGCGAATGGATGGCATGGCGAGATACGAAGTTCGATCCCAACAATGCGCTGTTGTTGGAGACGGATAACGCATTCGTGAATCTAGGAATCTACCGTCGTCCGACTACCGATGATTTCGCCGACTTCCGCGCCACATCGGTGGAAGTGCACCCCTCACTTGCGTACACATGGAGCGAACCGCAAGCGACGACGGTCGGAGGCGAACCCGCACGCTCGATGGCGTACCGATTTACCGAAGCAGGAGATGATTATGTACATACCGGGACGCTGTGGCTTGTTGACCATCAGGGAAGACGGTTTTCCTTCCAGTGCGAGGATATGGGTAAACACGGTCACGAATTGATTGCGGTGATGGGGTCGGTGCGCTTCCTGAAATAGGAGGCAAGGTCGGTGCGGAGGAGCGCGAACATGCCTCCTCCTGTTACCTATTTACCGGCGCAATAAGTCCACCTCGGTGGACGGAATGGCGCGGATCGGGGCGGCGAGGGCGGGGTTGCGGGCGGCGAGTGCTTCGTACATCTCCCACGCGGCGTGGCGGTACGAGAAATGCCCGCCGTGTTTCGTCCGTTGCTCGATGATGTAGGCTGCTTCCGCGTAATCCATTTTGAACAGCGCACGGCAGCGCGACGCCATCGGGAGCAGATACATCGCTTCCAGCGGGTGCGCGGGCGCGAGGGCGTTCACCACCGCACGCGCTGTGGCGAGGGCGGTCTCGTAGCGGGCGATCAAACCCGCCGCGCTTGCCTGCGCTGCCGCGTCTGCGCCGAGACCGCGTGCGAACCAGAGGCGGGCATCATCGGTGCCGTGTAGGGCGGCGAACTGTGGGATGATTTGTACGCAGCGGCGGTGGCGGTGAAAGTCGCGGAATGCGCCGATGTCGAGGGTGAGATCGAACTGCACCGGCGCACCGATCTGGTGCGCCCGCAGGAGATCGTCGTGTACGCCGCGCCGCTGCACCGATTCGTCTACGATCTCCTGTTTAGTGGCGTCCGGGAGATCGGCGACGGTTTCGAGCAGCTGGGTATATGCGTGCTGCGCGGGATCGTGTTGATAGAGGAGCGTGGCGACGAGTTCGTCTACAGGCGGCGCGGCGGGCGCAAGGGTCACGGTCGGGCTATCTGCCTCCGGCGCGATGCCCGCGAGGAGGTCTGTGGCGATCTCGCGCATTCTCCGGGCAGTCTCGATGCGGTACGGGTTCGCGGCGGTGTACTTCACGAGGGTCGGTGCCGCGCCGCGTTGTTCGGTCGCTTTGGCGAGGGCAGCGAGGGCGTCGCGTGCATCGTCACCGAGGTGAACGCCATCGAGGGCGCGAAGCACGGCGTGCGCGGCGTCGGTGGTCGGGTCGAAGGGTGCGTGCTGGCAGGCGGCACGAAGGTCTTCCGCAACGTGTTGTAACTCCGGCAATGGCTCGGAGAGCAATTCGGAAATCTGCCGCTCCAATGTGCGTGCGCTCGTAATCTGCCCGACACTGGTGATGGTGGCGAGAGGCAAGAGGGCGCGGGTGACATCGAAGGCGCGGGCGCGGAGCGTGCGTGTGTACTCGCCTTCATCCATCGCGTCCGGCTTGCCGACTGTGGCAACGAGCAGGGCGGCGAGTTCTTTCGAGAGGGCAGCATATTCGCCGAACAGCGCGTCGGCGGTGGCGGTCTAGACCGTAGCGTTGGGGGAGGCGGCGATGGCATCGGGTGTGTAGTAACCGGTGCGGGCGAAATCTTGGTAGCGCGTCGAGCGTTCCTGCCCGTCCCACAAGGGCTGATCTACTACCGCGATGGCGGCGAGCATCGAGATATTTTCCACCGCAACCGCGACATGCGCGAGGTCGGCGATGGAACGATGCCCGTACTGGAAGTAGAAGGATTCGAGGAATTGCTCGGCGCGTTGGGCGGAAAGTTCCGCGATGCTCTGCTGCATAGACTGGCGCGAGCGCGAGTACTTTGCCATCGCGTATGCCTGTACTTCCGGCGCGACCCCGGTGAGCGCGTAGATCGTCCGCATCGGTCGCTCCTGCATTCTTCCCCGTCCTTCGTCCGCATCCACGTAATGTACGTACATCTTCGATGCTACTGTACTCTCCGCGCCGACACGATGCAAGAGGGACGAGGATGCTACACTGCGGAGAATCGACCCGTACATCCATTGCGGAGGAAAAAGCGATGGCAGAGCCAGCCGACGCGGACGATGTGACATATAACCACTATCTGCGACTCCCCGACATTTTGGGGGCGCAACACCCGCTTGGTGCGCTGTCGCTCGGTGCACATGTCCATGCATCGGAGCATTTCTTCATCATCGTGCATCAAGCGTTCGAGCTGTGGTTCAAGCAGCAACTGCTCGATCTCCAGTACGCGACCGACGCCCTTGCGGACGGCGCGCCGGAGTATGCATTGGAGTTCTTGCAGCGTGTTGCGGCGGTACAGATGCACCTGAATATGCAGATGCAGTTGCTCGATCACCTCTCGCCGCGCAGTTTCCTCGCATTCCGGGGAGAATTACGGGCGGCGAGCGGGGCGGACTCGGTGCAATTCCGGGAGATGCAACGTGTGCTCGGCATCCGGGGGCGGGACGGTAGCCCGGTCTATCTCGCATTTCGCGCTGCACTCGACCATACTGGCATAACGTTGGAAGAACTGTACCGCGATCCACTACGTAGCGGTGCGTTGTATCGGGTCGCGGAAACCCTCGTGGACATCGCGGAACGGTTCTGGACGATGTCCGCGTTGCATGTACGGATCACCGAGCGTTCGATAGGCGACCGACCCGGTACGGGCGGGTCGTCCGGCGTTGCGTTCCTGATGGAGACATTGAAATGGCAGGCATTTCCCGAACTCTGGGCAGTGCGTAGCGCATTGTGATGCACAATTCGTTTTCCCCGGCGAATCCGGCTACAATACGGGACAGATTCGCGCACGCCGCACGCCCATGATCTGCCGTAAGGGGAATATGCTCATGACCGCACCGCGCACTTCCATTTCGCTTCGCGGACGCTTTCCCCTCGCGGGTGCATTCCGCGTGATCGCTGCACCATCGTCGTGGATTGCGGGTGTGCTCTGCTTCGTGCTGCTGTCCGCGTGTGGTGGCACCGAACCGACACCTACGCCCGATCCCACCGCCGCACCGACCCGCACCGGCAGCACGACAACCGCGTCGGGGAAAGGATTTTTGACGATCCTCACGCCTGCGCCACGCACGGCAGGTTCGACCGCGCCGACGGGTTCGACGGGTTCGACGGGGGCGAATAGCACCGCCGCCCGGACCCCCGCGCTGGCGCGGACTCCCGCTGCGGGGAGCACACCCGCACGCGGCTCGATCACTGCCGGGACATCGACATCCGGTCCCGCGATCAATGCGTGTGCGCTCGTGACAGTTGCGGAACTGACCCGTGCGATGGGCGAAACCATCGAGCAGCGCGATCAACTCGATGAATCGCCGGAAACAGGCAACGCGCAATTGCGTGGGTTCCTCTCCGGCGGGTGCGAGTTCGGCGCGAAGAGCGATCTCACCGGTGCGAAGAGCATCGTCATCTTCACGCTGCGGAAAGACCCCGGCAGCGCGGGCGGCGCGAGCGGCTTTAGCGGCACGAAAGATTTCTGGACGATGCTTAAGGCGAACCTGAACAAGGGCGCAGGCAGCCAGAGCGTGTCGAATGTCGGCGATGACGCCTTCACAGTGGACACGCAGGGCGAGACACAGATTTATGTGCTCAAGGGCGATACCGTTGTCGCTATCGCCCTGCAAGGGTTCGGTGCCGATTCTCCCGCAAAGGTCGTTGCGATTGCCACACAAGCGGCGATGCGTCTCTGATGCCTCAGTCTCGCTGTTGCGTCGGGATCGTCTGCACGGTCGCCCATGGCACGCGGACGTAGACGGTGAGACAGATGACCGCCACTGCGAGGCACGCCACGCAGACCGCGATTCGCATCGGTACATCCATCGGTGCAGTGACGGCGAGCATTTCTACGACGGCATATACCGCACCAGCGACCAAGTAGGCGTCTCGCCGCCGTGCGAATGTCAGAACCGTCAATGCGCCGACCGTCAACCCGCAGACTTCAGGAAGAAACATGCTGACACGCGGCCCACTCAGAACGGAATTGAGTGCAATGTCAACGAAGCACCCGACAAAGAACACAAGCACTGGTGCAAATACAAGCGAAAATCGTACCGCATTCTCTTCTTGGCGCATCAGACTTCCTTGCTATGCTTGTAGGGAGCAACTGTATCACCCGCAACCGATACTACTATAACGTACCCTACGCCGCCCATGTGACGCCGTATCTTGCGCTACTACCTACCGATTACCGGGAAATGCTCAGTCCCATCCGCCGCGCACGAAGGCGCAGAGCCAGTTGACGAGCGCGTCAATATCACCGAGATGCCCCGTCTCAAAGGGGGTGTGAGTATAACGGGCGGGGAAGGCGACGAGCGCGGCGGGGATATCTGCTTTCATGAACGCCGCACTGTCGCTACCGAACGACCCGAAGACAACATGCTGAATCGGGATATTCGCCGCCGTTGCGGTGCGCTCCAACGCGGCAGTCAGGGCATAATCGTAGTGAGTAAGGGCGTCCTTATGGACGAGCAACGGGCCACCTCCGAGTCGGGAGGGAATTGCCCGCTCCGGGACGCCGGGAATGTCGCTCGCCAAGCCGATTTCCACAGAGATCGCCGCGTCGAATTGCTCTCGTGCCACCAACCCGAATGCCCCGATCAACCCGATTTCCTCCTGCACTGTGCAGGCAAGCGTGAGATCACAGGCGCGTTCGACGGGCGGCACACGGCGCAGCACCTCGGTGATAACAGCGAGCGGCACGCGGTCATCGAGGGCTTTGCCTGTCACATGGTCGCCCCATCGCTCGGTTGTCGCGTCCCAGATAACGCGGGTGCCGGGTGCCACGCCCCGCGCCCGCAGTTCTGCCGCTGACAGCCCGGTATCTACCCAGAAATCGTCCCACGTCAATTCTTTCAGTTCCGGGAGGGCATAGGAGGCGAGATGCCCGGTAGTTGTGGCGATGACGCCGGGGAGTTCCCCGGATCGCGCTAGCACGCGCACCCGCTGCCCGATGGTAAACGCATTACGTATACTCGTTGTGTGACTCCACGCCTGCCCGTTCGCAAGCCAGAGAAAACCATCGCTATCTATCGCACGAACGAGATAACAGAGTTCGTCGGCGTGCGCGGCGAGGAGCAATTTTTTGCCGCTGTTCCCGCCCGCGTGTGCGACGACATTACCGATGCGCGTTCGCTCGACACGCTCCGCGCCCGCATCTCTCCACAGTGCTTCAATCACATCGAGAACTGCCCCCTCTTGCCCAACAGGGCCGGACAATTCGCTCAGTCGCTTTATCAAATCAAACATGCATCCTCCGTTCGGGATCATCGTGCGATGTCGCTATCGTACGCGCCATACCCCCACTTGAAAAGGGAAGGGCAGGTAGTGGTGCGATGGGCGGGAGATGCTATACTCCGTGTTATGGAGACAATGCGTGTATACATCATGTCTCCTTGGGGATTGCGGAGGAAACACGATGCCTGCAACGGTCCGAATGCCTCGCGCACAACGGCAACAACAGATCATTACCGTCGCCGCCGGATTATTTGCGGCATATGGCTTTGCAAATGTAACCATGGACGAGATCGCACAGCACGTCGGGGTGACGCGGCTCATCATCTACCGATACTTCGCCTCGAAAGATGACTTATGCCGCACGATTATCGTGCAGACGGCAGCGCGACTGACTGCGGCAATGGCGGCGGTCGCAACGCCGGGTGCGCCGGGAGGTGCGGCACTGCACGCGTACATCACAGCGGCACGAGAGGATACGGGAGCATTTACGCTGCTCTTTTCCGGCACAGTCGAGGCGGCATTCGGTGCGGAAATTGCGGCGGCGCGGCGGCAGGTGCGTGGGGAGATTGCACGGCAGGCAATCGTGCAGGGGCAGAAAGAGGGCATCATCACTGATACAATCTGGCTGCCACTGGCTGCCGATCTGACACTCGCGCTTGTTGAGCGTGGTACCGAACGATGGTTGCAGATGGATGCGACCCCTGCCGCTGATGAAGCATTTGTCGAGTATGTACAGCGTGCCGTAAGTGGGATGATGGCGGGCATCGCCGCAGGGCGGTTTGCCATGCGCTTCTCGCCCAACAGTGTGCGCGGGGAGAAGCCGTAATCGCCTTGCCTCGTTTCGTCAGGTTGCGCGATGGGCGACGGGCGTACCGGAAACGTGCCGCTTCCTGTTCGGTGTCTGCATGTCGCGGAATGCGGGATGCAGCAGCACACCGATACCGAGCAGTATGAAGCCAGCGGAGATCGCGGCAAAAATCGTCGCTAACCCGACTGGTGCAATGAGCAACCCCGCCAGCCCCCGCCCGACCGGAATCGCCACCCACGCCAGCGCGATAGTCAGCCCTTGTACGCGCCCGCGCAACTCGACCGGCACGCGCTCCTGCGAAACCGTCGCGCTCATCGGGTTGACGGGGCCAACAGCGATGCCGTCCAGAAAGATCGCCACGAGGATCACCGGCAGTGGCGGCGCGAGCGCGAAAATCATGTACATCGTCGCTACTGGAAAGAGATAGAGCACCATGATTGCCCGCCGTGGCACGCGATGTCCGATTGCGCCATACCCAAGCGACCCGATCACCGCACCCGCGCCGAGCGCGGCGAAGATAAAACCGAGCGGCACCGCGCTGCCGTATCGTCGGTTGGCGTACACGGCCACCAAGAGCGAGAGCGGCGCATCGAAGAAGTTGCCGATAGCGAAGACGGTAGTCATCGCCCGCATCAGCGGTTCCCGTGTGATGAATCGCCATCCTTCCGTGAGGTCTGCGAAAAAGTGGGTCGGCGCGGTACGTGCAGGGAGGGCAAGGGGCGGCACGAATGCCCCGATCAGTACTGCCGAGATCGCAAAAGTTGCGGCATCAAGCCAGATCACATTACCTGCGCCCATGACGGCGATCAGCACGCCCGCGATGGGCGGACCGAATAGCGTGGCAAAACGCGGCACCGATTGCACGATGCTGTTCGCCCGTTCGAGGCTCGTCTGCGCGAGCATCGCCAGTTCCGGCACGAGGCTCTGGCGAGCACTACCACCGGGCGAATTCCACAGGCTGGCGAGAAACGTCAGTGCGAGCAACTGCCAGAACGCTAGCCCGGTAGTGTGATAGAGCAGCGGGATGAGCGCGATGGTGACGCCACTCGTGATGTCTGCAATGACGCTTGTGCGCTTGAAACCGAGGCGATCTACCAGCGCACCGCCGAAGATTCCCGCGATGATATACGGCAAGGCAGCGAACACGCCCGTCAGCCCCGTTTTGGCGGCACTGCCCGTCGTTTGTAGGACGAACCACGGCACCGCGATCAGCGTGAACGCGCTACCGATCTGCGAAATTGTCGCGGCGACGACAAGTATTGCCAGCGCGATGCGGTTTCGTGGCGGTGGTCGCGATTGCATACAAAACCCCTCCTATATATGATTTCCCCGTAAGAATAACGGAGAGAATCAACTTTGTCAATATTTTTATTGATAATATTTACCTTTCCAGATTCTCGATGGAGAAACGCTAGAACGGAGCGTGCAAAAAAACGAGGGCTTGTTACTGCCCTCGTTTTTTTTTTGCGCCGCGAACACTGATCTAGTACTGATCTAGTATTTGGGCAGGCTAGGGTCTACATCGTCCGACCACGCGAGGATACCGCCCGTGAGATTCTTCAACTTGCGGAAGCCCGCTTGCTCAAGAATTGCTAATGCTTTCGCAGAGCGCACACCGGAGCGGCATTGCAGGACGATTTCGTCTGCCGAATCAAGTTCGTGCATCCGGGCGGGAATATCGCCGAGGGGGATGAAGCGAACATCCGGTTCCTTGATCGTGCCGAGTGCCCATTCGTGCGGCTCGCGCACATCCACGATCACGATATGTTCACCCGCATCTAGCCGCTCCTTCAGTTGCGTCGGCGTGATCTCCTGTTGCGCGTCCAAATCCACCTCCGGGGCATTGGTGACACCGCAAAATTCGTCGTAGTCAATCAACCCGGTGAGCGTCGGGTGTTCGCCGCAGATCTGGCAGGCGGGGTCTTTCCGCAGTTTGTACTCACGGAACTGCATTTTCAGGGCATCGAAGCGCAGGAGCCGCCCGATAAGCGGGTCGCCGATACCGAGGATCAATTTGATCGTCTCGGCCGCTTGCAGTGCGCCGACGATGCCGGGAAGCACACCGAGGACGCCGCCCTCCGCGCAGGATGGGACGAGACCGGGCGGGGGCGGCTCCGGATAGAGACAGCGGTAGCACGGCCCCTCTTTGGCGTAGAAGACCGAAACCTGCCCCTCGAACCGGAAGATCGAGCCATACACATTCGGTTTGCCGAGCAGCACACAGGCATCATTGACGAGATAGCGCGTCGGGAAATTGTCCGTACCGTCTACGATGATGTCGTAATCCTTGAAGATGTCGAGCGCATTGTCGCTCGTCAGGCGGGTGTCGTAGGTGGTGATCTCGGTATACGGGTTCAGCCCGTTTAGCCGCCGCTTCGCTGCAGCAAGTTTGGAGACGCCGACATCGTCGGTGGTATAGATGACCTGCCGCTGCAAGTTGGAGGAATCCACGATATCGCCATCCACGATGCCGATATGCCCGACCCCCGCCGCCGTCAGGTAGAGACCCAACGGTGCGCCCAAGCCGCCCGCGCCGACAAGGAGTACTCGTGCCTGCTTGAGTTTTTTCTGTCCCGCCAGCGTCACTTCGGGCATGATGAGATGGCGGCTGTACCGCGCCACTTCGTCTGCCGAGAGCGTCACTTCTTCGGTCATCTCCGCCACGCCACCCGCGATAGACGGCACGACGGTTACGGTATCGCCGTCCGCCACAGGCGTTTTGTCTTTTTCGAGATAGCGAATATCTTCGTCGTTCAGGTAGATATTGACGAAACTTCGCAGTTGCCCGCTATCGTTATAGAGGTGTTTTTTGAGGTCGGTGTGTGCGCCCGTCAGTTGGGCAAGAATCTCGCCGACGGTGCCGCCGCTGTACGTGACCTGCTCATTGCCGCCCGCGAATTGCCGCAGCGCGGTGGGGATAAGGATAGTGACATTGTCCGCCATTGATCGCTCCTTCGTCGCAAGAACCGTGTGCGGGGATGTGGGGATGCGCCCGCTTCCGCCGCATGATGTCAGTATACCGTGTTTCGCTAGTCTTCTGCCCGGATTTGTTCCGTGTCGTAGCCGGAGCGGTCGTCTTTGAGCGTCCAACTCTGGAGATCGAGCGAGACCCCGCGATAGACCTGCTGGATGACATACGAATAGGTCGGCCATGCCCACTCGCGGTCGGTCTCCGAAGGGTGTGCTTCGTGATCGGGGTGCGAGTGGTAGAAACCGAGGATGTCCTGTCCCGCCGCCCGTGCGCCGCGTTCGTGCCGCAGCAGGACATCGGGTGCGATCTGGAAGCGGCGACGCTGCTCATCGGGGTTTTCCCACGCATTCTCTACCGGCACGATCTCCTGTACGATTTTGTCCGCACCGTCCCGGACGCCGATGATGATGCCGCACACCTCATCCGGGTAGCCGCGCTCGCTGTGGCGGCAGATGACGGTGCGGTGTTCCAATGTCCAGACGAGACTCACGCGCCCTCCTCGCTGTCCCAAAATGGCAACGATAGATATTTCGCCGCGCCGTCGCATAGGATTGTCACGACGGTGCCGCGCGTCAACTGCGCCGCGACGCGCAATGCGGCGACGACATTCGCCCCCGCCGATACGCCGACGAGAAGACCTTCCTCGCGTGCGAGCCGCTTTACCATCGCGTAGGCATCATCGGTGCTCACTTCGGCGGTTTCGTCGGGCAAGGTGGCATCGAAGATGCCCGGTACGATGGCGGAGGCATAGTGCTTCATTCCCTCTAGCCCGTGCAGTGGGCTGTCCGGTTGCACCGCGACGAGGCGCATTTCGGCATTGTACTCGCGCAACCGGCGTCCGACACCTGTGAAGGTGCCGCTCGTGCCGAGACCGGCGACGAAATGTGTCACCGTGCCGCCTGTTTGCGTCCAGATTTCCGGCGCGGTCGTGTCGTAATGTGCCTGCCAGTTGGCGGGGTTGTTGAATTGGTCGGGGAAGAAATAACGACCGGGGTCGGCGACATACCGGCGGTTGACCTCGTGAATCGCGCCGTCGAACCCCTCAGCGGGATCGGTCAGCGTTAGTACCGCGCCGTACGCTTGCAGAATGCGCTTGCGCTCCTCGCTCGCATTGGCGGGCATACAGAGTTCCACCCGGTAGCCGAGCACCGCCGCGACCATTGCATACGCGATGCCGGTATTGCCGCTCGTCGCGTCCAGAATCGTTTTGTCGGGCGTGAGCAACCCCCGTGCGATCCCGTCGCGGATCATCGCCAGACCGGGGCGGTCTTTCACACTGCCGCCGGGGTTGTACATCTCGGCTTTCGCCGCAACTGTCACGCCCTTCGGTAGATGCGCCCCGACCCGCGCCAATGGCACGAGGGGCGTATTACCGATCAAGCCGAGTATGCCCGCTGGTTTCTCCGTCGAAATCGTCACCGCTGTCTCACACTCCGCATCGTACGCATTGTTGCAGTAGTTACGCAACAATTATAGTATCTCGCACGAGGATGATAACATACCCACCGTACGCGGTATTCCCGCCCGGTGTTTCCGCCCCGTTTAGCGGCGGGGCGGGACGACATTGGGCGTCGCGTTCGGCGGGGCGGTTGCGGCGGGGCGTTGTGGAGGCGCAGGAATCGGTGTCGAGACGGTGCCTGCGGGGGGCGACGGGCGCACGGGCGGTGCGGGGACAACGGTGCCGTACCGAAACGCGGCGACCATACTGCTGCGGTCGTCACCCAACCGAATTTCGACTGCGACAGTCCCTGCGCTGTGCGGCGGCGTGACGATGCGAAGGCGCGTGCTGTCGAGATAGACGATCCCGGTGGCGGGTGAGGTGTCGAAGAAGACGGTGGTATCGGGCAGCAGCCCGGTTCCCGTCACGATCACTGTCGCGCCGCCGTCGGTTGCGCATCCCGTCAGACTGAGGGACGTGAGGGCAAATGGCACGTATTCGTACGCGCCGATATCGCACGCCGTACCCTGTGGGCGACTCATGCCGCGCTGATCGGTGCTGCTCGCCATGCAGGTGCCGCCCATGTCGCGGGCGGGGCTGTCCGCAGCGGGGGCGTGGGTGCGTGTCCCGCCGCCGTGATCTGCTAATGTACCGAGTTTCGCGTCAATCGGGCTGCCGACAGAACCGGCTCGGTCGGTCGGATCAATGAAGGGTGACTGCGACAGCACGACGATACCGACGAGATTATGCCCGCCGGTCGTCACCGGGTAATCGTAGTGAATATCCGGGTCTGATTGCCCGGTAGTATTTCCCGCGATAATGGTACGCGTGATCGTCGTTGCCTGCGTGCCGCCGGAAACGCCCGTGAGCGAGAGACCACCGCCGTCGCTCGTCGTGCCGGTGACATGGTTCGCGGTGACGGTTCCGCCAGTGAGGGTGAGACGGTCGTTGTTGAAGATGCCGCCGCCGTGGTTCGCCGCCGTATTGCCGCTGATCGTGCTATCGGTGATCGTCACCACGCCGCTGGCATTGCTGATCCCGCCGCCGTCGGTGCCAGCGGTGTTGCGCGAGACGGTGCTGCGCTCGATTACGAGGGTGCCGCCGTTGACGATGCCGCCGCCCTGTGTCGTCGCGGTGTTGGCGTCAACCGCGACGGTGCGGAGCGTCAGCGTACCGAGATTGATGATGCCGCCACCATATGCTGTTGCGGCACCGTGCTGGATCGTCGCGCCGCTGATCGTGGCGGTGACGCCACTGTTGACTTGCAGAACTGTCGTCGCGTTGGCTCCGTCAATGGCGAGCATCGTCGCGCCCGGTCCGGCAATGGTGGCGTTGCGGGTGAGCGTCAGGGCGGATCGTGCCGGATCGAGTACGAGAGTACGTGCGCCGCCGGAAAAGAGCGCGGGGGCGAAACTGATCGCGGTATCCGGCGCGGCATCGGCAATAATCGTCCGGAGGGTGCATTGCCCGCCGTCGTCGGCAAGACTCGTCACGATAGTGCCGCAACTCGCACCGAGCGGCTGCGGGGAGATCCCTAGCAATACAAAGGCTGCGAACCACCGCAGATGCCCGCATAATAGCCGCCATGTTCGCATTGCGTCCGGTCCTTCCGTGTGGCGGTTTCGAAAACTCTACACAATACACCAATGACAGGCAAAGGACAGGCAAAGGACAGGCAAAGGACAGGCAAAGTATCGGAAGTGCGCCAGTGTCTGTCAACGGGCTACGGGGTATGATTGCACGGATCATGCGGCATGCGGTTATGTGGCAGCGATTACAGACAGCGAGGGAACTATCTGTCACACTCACACTGGAGCCGCGATGCCGCAGCATCCGTTGCGGGAGACGGAGCGCGAAGGCATGAACGAACAAGTAGGGCAGGGCGACGTGACGAAATTGGTGGTAGGAGATATGGTGCCGGATGTATCGGTCATGCTGGATGACCGTACCGTCTCGCTGCGCGAATGCACCGGTACGCACAATTTGGTGCTCTATTTCTACCCGAAAGACAGCAGCAGTGTCTGTGCGCTCGAAGCACGCGCATTCAACGAGTTGGTGGACGATTTTGCGGCTGCGGAAACGACGATTATCGGCGTCAGCATGGACGGCCGCGCCTCGCACGCCCGGTTCGCTGCGCAGGAGGGATTGCGCTTCCAACTCGGCACCGATCCCGACCGCCGGTTAGTAGATGCATTTAGCGCGGCGAATCGCCTCGTGCTCGGCATTGCAACGAAGCGCGTGACATTTCTGATCGGCAAAGACGGGCGCATCGTGCGTATTTGGAATATGGTGAACCCCCTGACGCACGCGCTTGATGTCCTGGATACCGTGCACAATCTGATGGCAGACGCCGCATAGGATCGCGCTTCTCCACCGCAAGGGAGCATATCGTACCGCCCGAATAGGTGTAAGATGGCAGCAAACACTGTTGCACACCGAAAGGAAAGGATGCGGGCGATGAGCGTGACACCGAGTATTGACTCCACACCGGAAATGGCAGCGCGGGTCTATGCGCGAATGCGGAAGAATCTGCCCATCGTGCGGGAGCGGCTCGGTCGCCCATTGACCTTGACGGAAAAGATCGTTCTCACGCACCTCGATGATCCTGCCGGACAGGAACTCACTGCGGGCGAGAGTTATCTCTTGGTCAACCCCGACCGTGTCGCGTTGCAGGATGCGACCGCGCAAATGGCCCTCTTGCAGTTCGCACATGCGGGGCGGACGCAGGCAGCGGTGCCGACGACGGTGCACTGTGACCATCTCATTCGCGCCCACGTCGGCGCGGACCTCGATCTTGCGGGCGCAGTGACCGAAAACAGCGAGGTCTACGGCTTCCTGTCGTCGGTCTCGCAGAAGTACGGGCTTGGCTTCTGGCGACCGGGCAGCGGCATCATCCACCAAGTGGTGCTCGAAAATTATGCGTTCCCCGGTAGCCTGATGATCGGCACGGATTCGCACACCCCGAATGCAGGTGGTCTCGGCATGATCGCGTGCGGCGTCGGCGGCGCGGACGCGGTAGATGTGATGGCGGGCTTCCCGTGGGAGATCAAATACCCGCGCAAGATCGGTGTGCATCTTACGGGTGAACTGAACGGCTGGTCTTCCCCGAAAGATGTCATTCTCAAACTGACGAGCATCCTCACCGTCAAGGGCGGCACGAACAGCATCGTCGAGTTTTTCGGTCCGGGCTGCGCGACGATCTCCTGCACAGGCAAGGCGACGATTTGCAACATGGGCGCGGAACATGGCGCGACCACGTCGCTCTTTCCCTTCGATGAGCGCATGGACCTCTA
Organism: Thermomicrobiales bacterium; assembly: GCA_038230615.1. Taxonomy (GTDB): domain Bacteria; phylum Chloroflexota; class Chloroflexia; order Thermomicrobiales; family JALYUS01; genus JBBRMX01. Next base: position 15,496 of record JBBRMX010000046.1, read on the forward strand.
TCTGCGCGGCACGGGGCGGGCTGCCTTGGCAGACCTCGCCAAACAGAACGCCGATATGCTCGTCGCAGACCCCGAAATCGCGCAGGAGCCGGAAAAATACTTCGACCGCGTGATCGAGATTGATCTCACCACGTTAGAGCCGTATGTCGTCGGTCCGCACACCCCCGATCTCGCCCGCACGACGAGCGAAATCAAAACAGCGGTGGAGACAGAAAACTACCCCGACCAGCTCTCCGCCGCGCTCGTCGGGTCCTGCACAAACTCGTCATACGAAGACATTTCTCGTGCCGCGCTCGTCGCGCAGCAGGCGATAGACCACGGGATGCAGATGGCGACGAACTTCTTGATCACTCCCGGCTCCGAGCAGGTACGGGCAACGCTGGCGCGAGACGGGCAGCTCGATACCTTGCAGGCGATTGGCGGCAAGATTCTCGCCAATGCCTGCGGGCCGTGTATCGGGCAATGGCAGCGCGACGACCTGACCATTCAACCCGTTGCGGGGGGGCTGGTACCGAGTGCCGACACCCCGAAAAAGGCGCGGAACTCGATCATCAACAGTTTCAACCGCAACTTCCCGCGCCGCAATGACGGCAATGCGGACACATTCTCGTTCATCGCCAGCCCGGAAATTGTCATCGCGTATGGTTTGGCGGGGCGGCTTTCGTTCAACCCGCTCACGGACGAACTGGAAGCACCGGACGGTTCCCGCTTCGTCCTCGCGCCGCCCGCGAAAGCCCCCGATCTTCCGGCGGAAGGCTTTGTGCGCGACACGACCGGGTTCGTGCCGCCCGCACCGGGCGGTAGCGCAATCGAAATCAAAATCGCACCCGATTCCAAGCGGCTCGAATTGCTCGAAGCATTTCCTGCATGGAACGGGCAGGATTTCCTCAATGCACCGGTGCTGATGAAGGTACAGGGTAAATGCACCACCGATCACATCTCGCCCGCCGGACCGTGGCTACGCTACCGCGGGCATATTGACCATGTGTCGGACAACATGCTCACGGGCGCGATCAATGCCTTCACGGGCGAGACGGGCAAGACGAAAAATCTGCTCACGGGCGAGGAAGAATCCGTCCCCGCCGTGGCACGGGCATACAAAGCCGCCGGGATGCCGTGGGTTGTTGTCGGTGACGAGAACTACGGCGAAGGATCGAGCCGCGAACATGCGGCGATGTCGCCGCGCTATCTCGGTGCCGCCGCGATCATCGTCAAGAGTTTCGCTCGGATTCACGAGTCGAACCTCAAGAAGCAGGGTGTCTTGCCGCTCGCGTTCGTCAACCCGGACGATTACGACAAAATCAAAGAAGATGACCGCGTGGACCTCTCCGAGATTGGCGATCTCGCCCCCGGTGCGCCGGTGATGCTGCGTGTGCGTCATGCCGATGGCACGAGCGACTTTGCGGAACTGAAGCACACGATGAGCGAGGAACAGATCGGGTGGTTCAAGGCGGGGTCCGCGCTCAATCTGCTGGCGCAGAAGGACCAACACGGGCAATAGGGCGGTTCCTCTGGGCGCGGGGCAATTCCTCATCGGGTGTTGCTCTGCGATACCATCACGCACATGCGTATCGGCGTGGCGTTTCGTCGGGAAGGGATGGGGGGACATGGCGAAGCATGAAGCGACTGGCACGGTCGCGCAGGTGCTTGTCGGGCAGACCAAAGGAACGCTCGTCACGACGGTGGAGACAACAATCCGCATCACGCCGGAGGGTGTCGAGGGGGATTTGCACGCAGGGCTGTCCCGCGCATCGGACAGCCGCACACCGTGGTACAAACGCGGGTTGCCGATCCACAACACGCGGCAAGTATCGCTTATCGCCGCTGAAGAGATGGCGGAACTTGCCGCCGCTCTCGGTCTGCCGGAGGTGCTCCCGGCGTGGCTCGGCGCGAATATTATGGTGCAGGGCATCGCAGACTTCAGCCATCTGCCGCCCGCTTCGCGCATCTTCTTCCCCGACCGCACCGTGCTGTTTGTGACCGAGCAGAATTTCCCGTGTGTGCAACCGGGGCGCGTATTGCAGGAACAATTCGCCGACGAGCCGGGACTGGCGCAACGGTTCGTCAAGGCGGCACTGCACTTGCGCGGCATCGTTGCCCTCGTCGAACATCCCGGCACGGTGAGTGCGGGCGATGCGGTGCGCGTGGCAGTCGCAGAGCAGATTCCCTATCGTGGATTGGTGCCAGTCTCGTAGATAATGACGATCCAAAAAAAGGCTATCGTACGAGCCGCCCGACGAGCAGATTGAGGGCGTCGTCGTCGTTGACATCGAGAATAACGCGATAGCCGTGCCGCAATTTCCGCACGCCGACATCGCTGATCTGCGTGCCGAGAGCGGTGCGAATGCGTCCCTGTACCTCTTCCACTTCTGGCGG
>JBBRMX010000047.1:0-17860 GCA_038230615.1 Thermomicrobiales bacterium
ATATCGCGGTCGGGCGTCGGGCGGTAGACCTCGCTCGCGCTCACGGTATAGGGCAAGAAGTCACGATCTAAATCGAAGGAGAACCTGACAATGAGTACCCCCGCACCTTCCGATGACCCCACAGTGCAAGCACAGCTCGCCGTCATCGAAGCCGCGTACGGCGACCGGCTGACCGACGACGACCGTGCAATTCTCCGCGCCGGCATTGCCCGCGCGCTCGCAAATAGTGCGACGCTCTCCGCGTTCCCGCTGGCGAACGGCGATGAGCCGGGGACGGTTTTTCATGCAGCTCGGGGGGAATAAATGACAACGACTGCGTCAGAAACTGAAGACCGATTCGCCTTTGCAACGATCCGCGAATTAGGCGCAATGCTCCGTAGCGGCGCGACGACGCCGACCGCCCTCGCCGACTATTTCTGCAACCGCCTTGAAACCGTCGGGCGACAGCATAACGCCGTCGTTACCATCACGCGAGAACGCGCCTGCGCCGAAGCGCAGATCGCCGAGCGTGAACTGGCGGCGGGGCAAGATCGTGGCCCGCTCCATGGCATCCCCTACGGTGCCAAAGACCTGCTCGCCACCGCAGGCGGCATCCCGACAACATGGGGTGCTGCCCCGCTGCGCGACCAGCAGTTCGACCGCGATGCGGCAGCCATCGAGCGGTTGCGGGCGGCGGGCGCGGTGCTTGTCGGCAAACTGGCGATGATCGAACTGGCGGGCGGCTTTGGCTACAACCAGCCAGATGCTAGTTTCACCGGTCCCTGTCGCAACCCATGGAACCGCGATGCGTGGACAGGCGGCTCGTCCAGCGGTTCGGGTGCGGCGGTGGCGGCGGGGGCAGTGCCGTTCGCCATCGGCTCCGAAACATGGGGCAGCATTATGTCCCCCGCCGGATACTGCGGCATTGCAGGGTTGCGCCCAACCTACGGGCGAGTAAGCAGACGCGGCGCGATGGCACTCTGCTACACCCTCGATAAGCTCGGCCCACTCTGCCGCACTGCAGACGACTGCGGGCTGGTTCTCGCTGCACTTGCGGGATATGACCCCGAAGATGACACGAGTCTCCGTACACCCTATATGTACACACCGGAACATGACCGTACACACAATTTTCGTGTCGCAGTACTTGCCGATGCGACCGATGGGACACAACCCGCAGTCGCGGCGAACTTTGCCGCCGCGCTCAATGTGCTTCGAGAAATCGGCACCATCGAGGAGATTTCGCTTCCCGATCTCCCGTACAACGCGGTCGCGGAGACAATATTGCGTGGCGAAGCAGCAAGTGCGTTCGATTCCTTCATTGCCAGCGGCAAAGCACATGAACTTACGGCTGCTGCGGACTACGGCGGCGGCTATGCGTACGCAGTCACATTGGCGAAGGATTACGTTAACGCATTGCGGCTCCGTCGCCTGATTGTACGGGAATGCAACACGCTGTTTACACAATACGATGCGGTCGTCTGTCCGACGATGGGTGTTGTCGCTAGTCCGCTCGGCATGAAATTCAGCGACTATTTCCAGACGACCGTCCGTCGCTCTCCGATTGGTGCGGCGGGGAATATCGCAGGGTTGCCGTCGGTCAGCGTACTGAACGGGTTCGGGGAACGCGGCTTGCCGACCGGTATTCAGTTCGTCGGAGTTGCAGGCGCGGAAAACCGCATCCTCGCAGTTGCCCGCACCTATCAATCGCGCACTGAATGGCACACGAAGTATCCGGCCGTCTAATAGCGCGACGAGATTCTTGCAGTACAGCACGGGATAAAGGATAAACACATACGAAGCCGCCACGTCGGACAATATTGTCCGACGTGGCGGCTTCGTGTCCATGCATAGTGCAAAGTAAGTCGTCAACGCAAAGCCGCTTAGATGCAGGATCATATGCAGGCGTGATACCGCGTTGTGATTCACTAGCCTCACCATTGACGGATACCCCGAGGGGGTATATCATTCTAATTATACCCCTTTGGGGTATCCGTTACATAGGAGGAAAGAATGCTCACGATACTCACCGCAATCGGGCTTGCGCTCGCAACTGCATTTGCGATGTTTTGGGAGGTGCTGTGGCCTCTCATCCTCGGCTTTACCCTCTCCGGAGTTGTGCAGGCAGTCGTGTCGCATCGCACGATGGCGAAGTTCTTGGGCGACGATTCGCCGCGCAGTCTCACATTCGCTACGCTCTTCGGTATTGCGTCATCGTCGTGTTCGTACGCGGCGGTCGCACTCGCTCGCTCGATTTTTCGCAAAGGCGGGAATTTCACTGCCGCGATGGTCTTCGAGATCGCTTCGACAAATCTCGTTATCGAGTTGGGTATCATCCTCGTGGTGCTCTTGGGGTGGCAGTTTGCGGCGGCGGAATTCGCGGGCGGCATCATCATGGTCGTACTGCTCGCGCTGATTTTCCGCCTGACCCTGACACCTCGTCTCGTGGCAATGGCACGACAACACGCGGAAGAGGGCATCGCAGGGCGGATGGAAGGTCATGCCGCGATGGACATGAGCGTCGAGGGCAACCAATCGTTCGTCCGCAAACTCTTCAGCCGCAACGGGAGTACCGCCGTCAGCCACTTTTTCGTGATGGACTGGGCGTCGGTCTGGTTGGACATCGTTATTGGATTGCTGATCGCGGGCGCACTCGCAGCGTGGGTGCCAGACACCTTCTGGCGAGCGTTCTTCCTGACCGACAACCCGACGCTTGCGAAGATCGAGGGGCCACTCATTGGACCGCTCGTCGCAATTGTCAGTTTCGTCTGCTCCGTGGGCAATGTGCCATTGGCGGCGGTGCTGTGGCGCGGCGGGATCAGTTTTGGTGGAGTCGTCAGTTTTATCTTTGCCGACCTGATCGTGCTACCGGTGCTCGACATTTACCGCAAATATTACGGCGGCAAAGTCGCACTGTATATTCTCGGCACCTTTTACGTGACGATGGCGGGCGCAGGCTATATCGTAGAAATACTGTTTGCATGGCTCGGCATCATCCCGCAGAACCGCGAGGTACGGACTCTTACCGAAGGTGTCCAGTGGAACTACACGACGTGGCTGAATATCGCGTTTCTCGCGCTTGCGTTGGTACTTGTCGTGCGTTTTTTGCGGACGGGCGGCCCCACAATGTTGCGGATGATGAGTACCCCCGAGGACATGACGGACGCGACCGCCGAGGTCGGCGGAGATACCCCGCCTGTTCACGCACACCACCATCATTGAGCATACGTAAAAGCGATGAGGAGAAATATTCCCCTCATCGCCGATTTATCCAAAAATCGTGCAGACGCTAGTCTGCTGCCAGCGGCAGCTCGCGCCGCATCGGGCGGTCAATGCAGCGTTCCTCGAACTCGGAGCGGAACCGCTGGATCATGCTTTGCACCGGTACCGGGGCAGCCTGCCCCAAGCCGCACAACGAGAGTTTGATGATCTGGTCGCTCGTGTCCATAATGACATCGAGATCGCCGATGCGCCCCTGCCACTTCTGGAAGCGGTCGAGCATTTCCAGCACCGATTGCGTGCCAAGGCGACACGGCGTGCATTTGCCGCACGACTCGTTGCGGTTGAACTCCATCATGTAATGCGCGAGATCAACCATGCTCGTCGTGTTGTCGTAGACCACGAACCCCGCTGAGCCGATCATGCCGCCGACTGGCTCGACACCCTCGAACGTCATCGGGTAATGGAAGTCTTCTTCCGTCATCACGCCGCCAGAAACGCCGCCCGTCTGGATGCCTTTGAAGGTAAAACCCTCTTTCATACCAAGATGCACATCCATGATGAGCTCGCCCGTTGTCAACCCGAACGGCACTTCACTCATCCCGACGCCCTTGATATTGCCGCCTATTGTGAAGACTTTCGTCCCCTGCGACTTCTCCACCCCAATGCTGGCGTACCACGCACCACCCTTTTCGATGATGTGCGGTGCATTGGCGAGGGTTTCGACATTGTTCACGACCGTCGGCTTGCCCCACAACCCATATTCCACGGATCGTGGCGGCTTCGTGCGCGGCTGCCCGCGTGTCCCCTGAATGCTATAAAGCATTGCGGAGCCTTCGCCGCAGATATACGCGCCGCCACCGACACGTACGATCATGGCAATGTCGCGCCCCGTACCGAGGATATTTTCACCGATCAGCCCCGCTTTTTCGGCGTCCTTTACCGCTTTGCGGAAATGCCGGATCGCCAGCGGATACTCGCCACCGATGTAGATATAGCCCGCCGATGCGCCGATAGCGACCGCCGCAATGAGAATCCCCTCAATTACCTGATGGGGGTCCACTTCGAGCATCTTCCGGTCTTTGAAGACGTTCGGCTCACCTTCGTGGGCATTGCAGCAGACATACTTAATGTCGTTGCGGGATGCGAGTGCGCTCTCCCACTTCGTGCCGGCAGGGAAGCCCGCCCCCCCGCGCCCGCGCACATTGGAGGTCTTCATCTCCGCGATGATTTCCTCCTTTGTCATGTCGAACATTGCCTTGACATACGACGAATACCCGCCGCGTGCGATGTACTCGTCCAAGCGCAGCGGATCAATCAACCCCGCCTTGCCAAGAACGATACGCTGCTGCTTGCGCCAGAACTGATCGTCCTTCAGCGGCGGGATGCCCTGAAATGGCTCCGGCTTCTCAAAATCTGCCGGACCGTCGAGGTAAATACCGAGGGGCGTCGCCACATTTGCTTGGTCATCACGGATACCATCGAGGATCGCAGGGACATCGTCAGGTGTCACGTAGCCGTACATCACCGCAGGCCAGCCCGCCTTGCGGACCTCGACCACTGGCTCGGCATAGCAGTTACCGAAGCAGCCGACCTGCCGGATTTCGATCTCGACACCGCGCGTCTCGATCTGCGCTTTGAATGCCGCGATCACGCTATCCACGCCTTTAGCCCGTGTACATTCGCTATAGGCAATGCTCAGCACGACCCGATCCGTGCCGGACATCATGTGCTGGTATTGCGTCGTCGCAGCGATGCGTAACTGCTCAAATGCGGCGCGATCATCAAGCGTCGTGAGGGGGGGATGAGAAGAATGATAGACGGACATTAGTGCTGCCCTCCTTGCTGGGTTGGTTGCGAAACGGGGCGACCCTGCCCGGTGTCGCCATCGAGCAGTTCATCAATTAGGGTATTCAGCCGGTCGGTGGTCATTTGTGCGTGGTATTCGCCGTCCACCATGCAAAGCGGTCCTTGATCGCAGGCACCGAGGCAACCGGGGAAGACTTGCAGCGTGAGTTTGCCGTCCGGCGTCGTCTCTTTCTCGCCGATGCCGAGGCGCGGTGTCACCACCGCATCCATGAGACGCTGCGACCCGACCACCCGGCAGGACAACCCGTTGCAGATCAGCAACACATGATCGCCCGGTTTGTTGAAGCGGAAATCGTTGTAAAAGGTTGCCACGCCGAACACGCGAGTTGCGGAGATGTCCAGATGCGACGCGATCACCGATACCGCCTCCTCGGAGACGTACCCAAACCGCTCCTGCACTTCCTGCAAACTGGGGAGGATTAGCTCCTGCGCTTCTTGATAATCGCGCGGGGTGAAATGCTCCTCCATCACATGCTGGACCCAATGGAGATCTATATCTTCGCCGGTAAGTTTAAACATCGTCGCTCCTGCCTGCTCCGCGGGTCGCCGCTGACCTGTGGTTCTGCCCGCACCCGACGCGAAGACCGCGTGCGATGGCTCGACGTTTCGGGCGTGTCGCGCCGTTTGTGCCATTAGTCACAAGTATATTCTCGTGCTGCGAGGGCGTCAACGCGGGATCGGGTGTGCGTGGTATACTCGGTCTCGGAATGAGCCGTACGGCATCGTTCACATGGGATATGAGATGCTGGACAAAGGGAGGCACACCGATGCGCGTGGTCGAAGGGTTGACGATCATCCGGGAACGCCTTGCGGACAACGGCGCGATCTCTGCCACCCTCAACGCGGTTGATTCGTACATCACGCGGGCGCAGGGAACCGATGCCAGCGCACGCTCGCTGCTTGAACTGACCCGAATGCTGATGCGGACACAGGAAGCGCACAAAAACAGCGCGGTCTACAACGACCTTACGCTGATCGAGGAGCAATTGACGAGTGCTGCCGCTGTCTCGCAAAGTGAGCGCGAACGCGAAGAAGCCCGCCCTACCCCCAAACTGAAAAAAGATTACAAAGTTCAGCGCGAGAAAGAAAAAGCAACCAAAAAGTAACGAGCGATACATCCGTACTACTCGTTACAAATGCATTGCTCGTTGCTGGTTTCTTCCGTACTCGTTACTCATTCCCCGCCTGCGCCGGATGCGCCGATGGATTTCGCCTCGCTGCATAAATCCATGCGGTAGCCTCGTACGAGGCGGTCATAAATATGCAGCACGCGGTCAGTAACGGCGGGCCAACTAAAGCGGGTTGCATTGCGTGCCGCAGTCGCGCCGAGACGGTCACGCAATACTGGATCACGCAGTATGCGTGACAGATTCCGCGCTAGCGCATCCGGGTCGTTCGGTGGGACGAGTAATCCCGTTTTTTCATCTTCAATAGTATAAGCGAGACCGCCGGCACGAGAGGCGACGACAGGCGTACCGGACGCCATCGCTTCGACCGCGACGAGACCAAATGATTCATAAAACGAGGGAACCGCGACGACATCCACGGCGCGATAATAGGGGAGCAAGTCGGCATGGGGGACAGAGCCGACAAAGGTAATCCGGTCGAGGACGCCACGGGCACGGGCGCGTTCCTGCAAGTCGGCATACCCCGCCTCGCCGGAGCCGCCGCCCACGAGCAGCAGACGTGGCGGTGCGGTCTGCCAGAGTTCGCTTCGCAACCCGCAGAGCGCGTCCACCAGTACATCAATCCCTTTGATCGGGTCAATGCGCCCGACAAACAGGATAAGCGGCTCATCAAGCGGCAAGCCGAGCAACTGCCGCGCCTCCGCACGATCTCCGGGCGTAAAAAGCACCGTATCCACTCCGGCAGGTACGACACAGATTTTGCCCGGTTCGGCGCGGTAATACCATGTCATTTCCGCTTTTTCCTGCGGGTTGAATGCGAGGATTGCATCCACAAGGTGCATTAGCCGCCGCTCGGTGATGATGCGCTGGGTCGCTTCTTCCTCCGAGGCGGTGCGAGCGACATTGTTCTTCGCCTGCGCTAAGGTGTGAAAGGTCTGCAAAAGCGGTACATCCCAGCGGCACCGGAGCAGATGCCCTGCCATGCCGGAAAGCCAGTAGTGTGCGTGGATGAGGTCATACGTACGGCGGTTCACCCGCGCCCACGCATCTACCGCTGCCGCGAATTCCGGGAGATAGTGCGCCAGCGAGACTTTATCCTGCACGCCCCACGGTCCGCATGGGAGCGCGATCACCGTGACACCCGGTTCCGCGACCGTGACCGTCGGTTGGGCGGGGTCTTCCTGCCGCGTAAAGATGTCTATCCGCGCCCCGCGCCCCGCAAGTTCCCGTGCGAGTTCGCGCACATAAATATTCATCCCGCCCGCGCTCGGACCACCGATCCGTGCAAGTGGACTAGTATGCACCGAAAGCATTGCCACCCGCCGCACAGTGAGCGGGAGTGCTATGCGTGTCTCGATCCGGTTTGTCATGCTGATGCCTCCGCACCCACACCAACTTCATCGCGTGCATCCGCAGGCACAGCGAGGGCGGCAATCATCGCATCGCGTGCGGTCTCTAATAGTGCGCGATCCGCGCCGAGCAACACGCGCCAAATCGGTGTGTCTTCCGCACCGAAACGGTATTTATAGGATTCGTTGCCGCGCAAAAAATCGCAGACCACCAGCCCCGCATTCGCGGCAGATTCGATCATCATGCCCGTCAGTACCATCCCGACGCTCGTTGCCGCCGCAGCGGGGTCGAACCCGCTATTGTACACGAGCAGCCGATCATCCGCACAGAACGCATACATCGCCGCGACGGGCTGACCGTCAATGTGCAGCATGTAAAGCGCGAGATAGCCCGCGTCTGCTGTTGCCACCGTCAGTTGCCGGAAATACTCTTCGCGTTCCGGCGTGAGGAACGCCTCTTTATCGGGCGCACTCAAGCGGTGCAAACGGAAGAAATCGGGCAGTGCAGCGAGCGATTCGTCCCGCCCGCGTAGCACCGTCATCTGTGCGGAAGGTGCATCGCGCAGCAGGTTTTTCGCCTTGCGCCGGATTTCGTGCCGCTCTTTTTTCTGTAATGCACCGAGGTACGCATCGAACGAGCCGTGTAGCGGCACCAGCGGGCAGACTTCCTCTTGCCCTTCGACTACGGCAAGGGTCGCGTCGGAGAGGGCGTGCAGCGCGGCGCGGGAAGGAGACCAATCAGGTAGGCAGTGGAAATCCAGCACATCCCACTGTTGCCGCTCCCCATGCAGCCACCCAACGATTGCCCGCCACGCGGCGGCGGTGTCGTCCGGGCGGGCGACGATGTCGAGATAATCGGTGACGTCCGTGCCACCAATGAAGCGGACAGCCCGACCAAGATCGTCGGTTTGCGTGATCATGAGTGGGGCGACGGCGATGAGAGTTCCCGCGCCGTCCCGCACTGCAAGCAGCAACAGTTCGTTGCCATCGCCGAATACATTCCACCACGGTTCCGCCCACGCCTGCGACACGAACGGCAGGGGAGTTGCGGCATCGGGCAAGAGCGTCGCCCACTCCGCGCCGAGATCGGCAAAGGTTGCCATAGAGACATGCAGATCGTTCGTCTGTGTGGTCATGCTGCCCTGTTCCGGCGTATCTGCCATCGTTCGCGCAATCCTCCCGAACGATCACAACGCAGGGTGCGTGCCACTATTCCCATCGCGCATTTCCCATCGCATCCCGCAAGAAGCAGAGCGCGATGGTAGCCCCGGAGGGAGTCGAACCCCCAACGCGCAGCTTAGGACGCTGCCGGTCTATCCTTTGACCTACGGGGCCATGTCCCGCACACAGTATACCGGAGATATGCCCATCGCCAAATGCATACAACCGCCGCAGGACGCGAAACGGAGAGAAGTGAGAGGGGTTATCTCTCCGTTTATAAGGAACCGCATGAACGGGTTCACATACTTGAAGACCTGCGATTGCTCGTCCGATAGATCGCCTTCCCCCCGTAAGGATGGCTACTTTGTTTGCTAGCCGCATTGGGCATCTCTTCCATGCTCCATGCTCCCACAACGTACACACGATAGGCGCATATGGGTCAACGAGCGTATGTACGGACAGCCCCAATTTTGGCGGTAGGTACGGCCCCTGTGGTACGATGCACCGGTATCGCACGATGGGAAAGGATGCACGGGTGAGGCTGGCGAGCGGCGCAACAGCGCAAGAACAAGCAAACCATACGGCACCGCATGGTTTCTCCGGCATCGCCACCCTGCTCGACCGTGCCGCCCCCGCGCTCGTCGCTGCGCTCGTCGTCGGCTACTGCGGGCTGTTCACCGCCATGAGCATCTATTGGCGCGACAATCTGCGGTGGGGGTTCGATATTCTCGTCTATTCCCAGCCCATCTGGAATACGGCGCACGGGCGTCTCTGGGAAGTCTCTATCTACAACTGGACCGGAACCGAACTGGGGCACGATGTCGTACTGATCGAACTTGCCCTCGCCCCGTTGTATCGTCTCGTCGGGAGCAACCTCGCGCTTATCATCGTGCAGAGTGCCGCCATCGCACTCGGCGGATGGGGGGCATACGCGGTCGGGCGCAATGCGTTACCGAAAGCGAACCGCATCGTACCGTTCCTCGGTGCGCTACTCTATCTCTCGCTGCTCTTCGTGCATCGCACCAATCTGGACGAGTTCAAATCGCGCAATCTCGTGATGTTCGCGTGGTTTTTCGCGTGGCTCGGCTACCGCACAAATCGCGTGTGGCTCTATTGGGCAATGCTTGCACTCGCCCTGCTGACACGGAGCGATGTCGCGCTCGTTGTCGTCGCGTTCGGTGTGTACGGACTGATTGAACGCCGTACATGGACGCAATCATGGTTGCCGATAGCGGTCGGAGCAATGTGGTTTTTCGCAGTAGTCTATGTCATTGTGCCGCATTACTCAACGGCGGGGTTTGTCTACGACGAGAATTATGGCTGGCTCGGTGGCAGCCTCTCCGGGATTGTCCGAGCGACATTCACGCGCCCGTGGTATGTGATACAGGGTGTACTTACACCGGACAAACTGCGCTACACCTTCGATTTGCTCTTTCCGTTTGCCTTCTTGCCGCTGCTGCGCCCCAAAATCTTGCTGATCCCGCTGCCGATCTATCTGCTGAATATGCTCTCCGCATACGAAAATCAGTACAGCATCGTCCACCACTACCAAGCCCTCATCGTGCCGTGGCTGGCGATTGCCGCCATCGAAGCGATCGGCGATCTCGCGGCGCGGCGCGGCGTCATCGTTCCCCGCCTGCCGCACCGGTGGGGAACGATGACGGGAACCGCTGTTGCTGCGACGCTCACGGTGGCAATGCTCGTGTGCAGCAGCGTGCAGCAACTGACCGTGAACAGCCCCATTCTGTCATACATCGCGCATCATACAGTGAGTAGCCGGGGTGTCGCGGGGCGGGCATTAATCGCGCAGGTGCCGCGTGATGCGCCGCTCGCGATCACGCAGAAACTCGCGGGTGATATGCCCGACCGCCGCTTTGTGTACAGTTTTCCCGGCGACCCGCTCTATCACAGCCCCGCGCTGGTAGACCGCGCCGACTATCTCATCGGCGATACCGAACTCAGCACCTTCGAGCAGGACGCCATCGCCCGCTATCGTGCCAACCCCACATGGCGGGTCGTGGACGAGCGCGGCGGCTTTATCCTCATGCAGCGCGTTGGGAAGCAATGAGTGACGACTAATGCGTAACGAGGCGGGAACACTTCAGGTGACACGCACGCCGGACGATGCACACAGGCCCCCGTCGCCTATTGTTCGTTCCTCGTTCCTGTTTCCCGCGTTGCTTGGCATGGCGGTGCTGATATACATTGTAGGTATCTTCGCGGTATCGCGGTGGGAGTTGGACAACCTCCGCATGGGGTTCGATCCACTGGTGTACGAACAACCGCTGTGGAACACACTGCACGGACATATAGCGGAGCAATCGTCGCTCGATTACACCCGCTCTGCATTCGGGCAAGATTTGTTTCTGTTCCATTTTGTGCTGCTCCCCTTCTACGCACTCGCGCCACAGACCGCAACGCTGCTCGTGCTGCAAACCATCGCGGCGGGAGCGGGAGCGATTGCGATCTACCTGATCGGTCGAGACGCATTCGGGAAGCGTGAACTCCCCGCGCTGCTGGTCGCGGTGGCATATTTGACCTATCTGCCGCTCCAAAATGTTAATTTATACGAGGTGCAACCACGTCTATTCGCTGTGACTTTCTTGCTTTTTGCATACTGGTGCATGACACGCGGATACCCAGTCGCATTTTGGGTGCTCGTGCTGCTTGCGCTCACGAACCGCAACGACACCGCGCTTGTTGTTGCCGCGCTCGGTGTGTATGGGATCGTGACGCGGCGGAGATGGGTGTACGGGTGGTTGCCGTTCGCGGTCGGGGCGATCTACTGGGTGCTGGTTGTCTTCGTGATCGTCCCGGCAATCGCGGGAGGGGCGGAGTTTTCATATCTCCAGAATTACGACTGGCTCGGCAACGGCACGGGCGCAATCGCTCGCACGATCATCACCCGTCCCGGCTATGTCGCGGGGGAGATTTTCGGCGCGGACCGCTGGCGATACGCCTTCACGCTGCTCTATCCGCTGGCATTCCTGCCGCTCCTTCGTCCTACGCCGCTCCTGATGGCACTGCCGCCGTTCCTGTTGAATATCTTCGCGGGACCAACGTATGCCTACCAGCGCGATGTGTTCCACCAGTACCCCGCCTACATCGTGCCGTGGCTGTTTGTCGCCGCCATTGGCGCAATCGCGTCGCTGGCGGACGGCACGCATCCGCTCGTGCGCTCGTTCGGCAAGTTGCACCGCGACGCGCGATTCCGCGCCCGGTGGTCGGTGCTGCTCGTACTGCCGCTGTTGGTGTTGACGCTCGCGCAGCAGGTGACGACGGCACCGAACCGCGTCGGGCAATGGGCGGCACACCGCACCGATCCCGCCGTACAGCGTCGCGTCGAATCGGTAGATTTGCTCATCACCATGATCCCGCCTGATGCGCCGCTTGCTGTGACAAATCTTGCCGCCGTACGCGTGCCGGTGCGCCGCGATTTGTACCAATTTCCCGGCGACCGCTATTACAATCCTGCCCTGATAGATCGTGCGGAGTATGTCCTTGGCGACCGCATACAGGGGCGCACACGGGGCGAAGAGGGCGAACTCCTCGACCAACTCGCGCAGAACGGGCAGTGGATGCTTATCAAACGGCAGGGTGATTTCATGCTGCTCCGGCGCATCGCGCCCCCACCGGGAAGGACGCCGTGACCGCTCCTCCCGCGAACCATACCGCAGCCGGTGCCGACCGCGAAGCGCAATTGTCCACCCTCGTGAATCGCTGGACGGCACATATGCGTTGGCGCACCGATTACGACCGCTGGCGCGAAGACCGCCTCTGGCAGGAAGACACACAGAGCAAGCGGCTCCGTATTATCGAGCGACACGCGGGACCGCTCGCGAGCAGGCGCGTGCTCGACATCGGCAGCGGCATGGGCGGCTTCCTCGTCGCGGCGCGGCGCAACGGCATCGCGGCAATCGGCATCGAGCCACACGCCGATTACGGCACGATCACGCGCCTCCGCGCCTCCCGGTACGATCTCGCGCCGTTTCTCGCCCGCGCTGTGGGCGAACATCTTCCCTTCCGCAACGGCGCGTTCACAGTCGTGCTGGCGCAAGATATTCTCGAGCATGTGCAAGACCCCGATGCGACGCTGCGCGAGATCGCCCGTGTTCTTGCACCGGGTGGCGTCGCCCTCGTGACCGCGATCAATCGCTTCGCATGGCGCGATCCACACTACCATATCCGGGGGCTAAACTGGCTCCCACGCCCAGTGGCGGAGCGTGTCATCGCCCGCGTCGGGCGCACGAAACGTGGTGCGGGGTTCGCCGATAACCAGCGGCTGAGCGATATGTACTACGATACATGGGCGGGGTTCGTGCAACGGTGCGCCGCCGCCGAGTTGGTTGCCACCGATGTACGCTCGGTCAGTGTCGCTGATCCTACAATCCGACCGGGTGGGCTACGCGGGGCGGTGGTGCAGTTCGCACGGCAGGGCAAGATCGCGGTTCCGCTGTACACTGCCTATCGCGCCGCCGCACTCGGCACATTCGAGGCGGTGTTGCGCCACGCCGACGATAATCGCAACGACGCACAGACAAAGGACACACCCGCATGACTGTTGCCGCACCACCGACCGAAAAACAGAGCGCACGCACCGCGCTCGGCAATCAGGCGGGGCGGGCTGCCTTCTGGAACACCGTGCTGCTCCCCGCCAAACTGCTCTCGCACTTCGCCGCGACGGTCATTCTGGCGCGGACCGTGCCGAGTGCCGCCTTTGGCGTCTATGTAATTGCGCTGGCAATCAGCAGCACCTCCGGCGCACTGGTAGACCTCGGCACCGAGCGCAGCGTCGTCAAGTTTCTGCCCGAAGTGGCGGGGCGCGAGGGGCGGCGCGGTGTCTCGCGGCTGATTCGCTGGGTTTTCGGTTTCAAGATGGCGGTGCTTGTTCCGGTACTGCTCGCTACTCTTGTGCTACACGACTACTTTTTCCGTTATCTCGACAGCCGGGTAGACCCCGCCAAACAGGATGTCGCGTCGTTCGTGCGCGAACAACACTGGACAATTTACGGCGTGATCGTCGCGTTCGTGCTGATCGGCGCATTCTATGACGTGGCGATGCAGAGCATGATCGCCACCTTCCGCAATCGCTCTTGGAACCTCGTCACTATCGCGGTCTCGCTCATCGAACCGCTCGTCGTCGCAGTGATCGCGCTGCGCGGCGGCAATATCGTGACGATCCTGCTCGGTCGCGTCGTCGTGGACCTCATCGCCCTGCTGATCGCGGGGACCGTGGCGACCGTAGCGGTTTTCCGCGCCCCGACAGAGGAGACCGTGCATATCGCAGAGGAAGACCGCAATGTACCGATGCCTGTGCGCCGCTTTACACGCTATTCGATCCTGCAATATGCCCTGCAAGTAACGAGTTTTATCACGTCGTATGCCTTTGCAAGCATCATTCTGCCGAGCACCGATCAGGCGGCGGGGTATCGCATTGCAGCGGGCATCGTGACCTCGGTACTTAGTGCGCTCGTCGTGCCAATCACGGGATTGCAGGTGCCGGTCTTCACGCGAATCTTCACCCGGCGCGACGACGAATCGCTCGGTACGGTATACGCACTCCTCGCCCGCTTCTTGGCACTCGTGCTGATTCCGTCGGCGGTTGGGCTGGCGTTACTCATCCCCAATCTGTTTCGTATCGTCTACCCGAACTACATCGGGTTTGCGGCAGTCTCGATGGTGATCTGCGTGCTGTCGTTTACCGAGTCGTGCCTCAGCACCGGCACGACGATTCTGCTCACCTACGAGCGGTACAAGTGGGTCATTTTCTCACGGGGTCTGGCATTGCTGGCGATCCCGCTGATGTTCGTCACCGTGCCACGCTTCGGCGCACTTGGGGCGGCATTCACGAGCGGCGGGTGCGCGGTGCTGGCGCAACTCACCGGCACGATCGCCGCAAACACGCTCCTGCCGATTCGCTATCCGCTCCGGTTTCTCGGTCGGGTTCTCCCGGCGGTCGTCGTGATGGGTGTCGTCGTTGGGGGGTTGGCGAACACCATCGGGCGCGTGCCGTTGGATGCGGGCGGCGGGTTGCAGCGCATCGTCTGGTTCGCCGTCACGGGCGCGACGGCAGCGGCGGGTGCGGCGGCATACATCGTCGTCTTCCGGCTACTGGGCGGAATGGATACGGACGATGTTGAGCGGCTTGCGACACTGAATATCCCGTTCAAGCGGGTTGCATTGCGGCTGCTCGCGGGGGGACGCGCGGCGTGAAGGTCGCGCTCGTCAACCTGACCACGACGACGCAGTTCGGCGGCGTCGAAACATTCGTCTGGCAACTCGCACAGAATCTCACCGCCGCAGGCGGCGATGTGACGATCTTCGGCGGCACCGGCGACATCCTCCATACGACCGATGCCGCGGTGCGGCAAACGTCATATCTCTCCCGCCAGACTATCCGGCGCGTGCCGCTGCTTGCACGACAATATGGCTGGACGAAACTCCTTGAACGCCTTTCGTACATCCCCGGCGCGTACCCCGCGATTGCAGACGGGACATACGACATCGTCCATATTCACAAACCGTACGATTTCCCGCTCGCCGCGCTGCTCAAACGGCGAACGGGTGCCAAGGTTGTCTACAGTTCGCATGGACGTGATTTCTGGCCCGGAGATCGCCGCTGGCTCCCGTCAGTGGACGCGATCACTGCGTGTAGTGCCTACAATGCGAGCGAAGTTTGCGACCGCTACCGCCAGCGCAGTGTCACCGTGATCGGTAATGGCGTGCCGGTCCCGCCCGCAGACGCACTCGCGCCCGACCCTGCGACGCGCCAAGCACTCGGTATTGCACCGGATGCGCCCCTGCTGCTCTGGGCGGGGAGGCTAGAGCGATGGAAAGGGACGATTGACGCCCTTCGTGCGCTCGCGTTGATGGACACACGCGCACATCTCGTTATCGCGGGAAGCGGACCGGAGGCAAGCCGGTTACGCGATGCCGCGCACGCCCTCGGCATTGCCGAGCATGTCCATTTTCTGGGTGCGGTGCCTCATGCCGCGATGGGTGCATTGCATCGCGCAGCCGATATCGTTATCGGCACGAGTTTCGCAAACGAAACCTTTGGAATCACCCTCGCGGAAGCGTCAGCATTTGCCCGACCCGTCGTAGCGACAAACTTCGGTGGCTTCCGCGAGGTGGTGCGGGACGGCGAAACTGGTCTACTCGTCCCACCCCGTAATTCCGCTACTCTTGCCGCCACTCTCGACTTGCTCCTCGAAGACCCGCAGCGACGGGCAGCAATGGGCAGCGCAGGGCGGAAATTCGTTGCAGAATCTTTCTCGTGGGAGAGAGTAACAGCGCGTGTACAAGCGGTGTATCGTGACGTATGCGGCGATACACAATGAATATAGATTTCGTGACGACCTTCGGTATCGTTAATGGGTTCCCCTCATTCCCAGAGGCAACGCTTGCTCGTGCGCTCATGACGAACGGACACCATGTCCGCGCTCTGACATACTATGCAAAGTCCGTTGCGATGATCCGCGATCACCATGCAATCATAGATGGTACATCGGTACATCGCCTGCGCCGCAAGGGATTATTTGCGCCCGGCGTGGCGGGATACGCACTCGCCACACCGCCCGATGTGGCGCATATCCACCATCACAGCAACCGCCTCGGCCCGCTGGCGATCCCTGCATATCACGCACGGCGTGTGCCAGTTGTCTTCTCGCCCTACGGCATCTTCCACGATCCCGTGCTCGTTGCAGATACCGACCGTCCTTTCGCTACCCCGATCCAGTACGAACGGGTGCGTGAGAGTCTACGGGAGACTATGCGAACGAACGGCGCGAAAACGGGCACGTTTGTCTGGGCGATGCACCGTGCGCTGTGGGCAGCAGATGTTGTACACGCGATGTCTCATCACGAACGCGACGAGTTGCTCCGGCTCGGCGTGCCGACGGATCGTGTGTGTTTCATCCCGCTCGGCATAGATACCGCGCTTCTCGCCTCCCCTACGCCTATCGCCCGCGCCGCAACGCCGACCGTGTTGTTTCTCGGACAAACGAAATATCGCAAGGGATGGGATGTACTCGTCCGCGCTATCCCACACGTGCTCATACACGTGCCGGATGCGCGATTCGTCTTCACCGGACACACGGCGCGGGATGGATCAGACTTCGATACAGTAGTAGACGACCTCGGTGTGCGTGGCGCGATAGATGCAGTTGGGCGCGTGACCGAAGCCGAGAAAATTCGCCTGCTACGCTCGACCACGGTACTTACTCTCCCATCGCGGTACGAGGGGTTCGGATTGCCGCTTGTGGAGGCGATGCTGTGCGAGACACCCGTTGTCACAACCAATGTGCCGACATGTAACGAGATCGTGCAGGACGGTGTCACGGGGCTGCTTGTCTCGCCGGACGATCCCGCCGCTCTCGCCGCCGCCCTCGTGCGCGTGCTGACAGACGCTGACCTCCGCACCCGGCTCGGCAGACAGGGATATGCACACGCGGCAGCGAACTACACTGCGCCCATCGTCGCCGCGCAGTTCGCCGATATGTACGCCAATCTTCGCATTTCTTCCCGCCAACGGAAGGAGCGGGGGGGATGATGCGCGTTCTCTATTTCACCGGGGCGTACCGCGATGATTCGATGGTGAGCCACACGCACGGCGATCTCGTCGCTGCATTGCGGGCACGGGGTGTCGAGATGGAAATGCTCACCATCGGCGGCAGCGAGCAACACGACGCCGTAACGACGCGCACTGACCGCCACGGTACACTCGTCACATCACTGCGCCCGTCGGCGGGCATTGCAGGGCGCATCGGGCGCGAATGGAGCGCACGGCGGTGGGGGTTCGCGCCGTTCGTCGGCACGACTGACGCGCTGCGCCGTTGGTGGACGCCCGCGCAACGCCAGCAATTCGACCTCGTGCAGGTCGGTATGGCATTTCCATACGCAACGATGCTGCGTCTCGCGCTCAGCAATGCCCCGTCGCCGCCCACGCTGGTGACGATCACCGGAGGCGACATTCTCACCGACGACGAAACCGGCTACGGCTACGGGCGCATACCGCGCACCCACCGCGCCATTGCGGAGACGCTGCGCTGGGCTGCCCTCGTACAAGCGAACTCGCCCCGCTCGGCGCGGGTTGTCGCGGGGGAGTACGGTTGCCCACCCGAACAGATCGCGGTGCAGCCGCCGCAAAGCCCCGTC
>JBBRMX010000048.1:0-17766 GCA_038230615.1 Thermomicrobiales bacterium
CAGACGGGGCGCGATGTGGCAGTCATTATCACCGATTCCTTCGGGCGTCCGTGGCGAAATGGCATCATCAATATCGCCATCGGAGTAGCGGGGATGCAGCCCCTCACCGATTATCGCGGACAGACCGACCCCTACGGCAATGATCTGCGCGTGACGGTGCTGGCGATTGCCGACGAAATGGCGAGTGCGGCGGAACTCGTGATGGGCAAAGTAGACGCCGTCCCGGTCGCCATTATCCGGGGCTACGCCTTTGAGCGCGGCTCCGGCACCGGCAGCGAACTCATCATGGACCCTGCCCGCGACCTGTTCCGGTAATTCCGTCGCGTCACATTGAGCGACACAGCGCGAATGAATGCGGGCAAAGTGGCATGACGGCGGTAGGACAGCGGGAGGAGAACGCGGCATGAAAATCACGGGTGTACACACGGAGACGACTGAATCGCAAGGACCGGTCTACAACTGGCGCAAAGGCATTCCCGGCGGTGACGGGAAACGCATTGATACCAAACTGACCATCACGACCGACGAGGGCATTACGGGCGAGGCGCACGGCGCACGGGGCGTCATCATCTCCGATCTGGTCGAACGCCACTTGCGCCGCGAACTGGTCGGGCAAGACCCGCTGATGAAGGAATACCTCTGGCACCGCATGTGGGAAGTGGATCGCATCGAGGAATTTCCGATCTATTTCCTCGGTTTGGCGGATATTGCACTGTGGGACATCACCGCAAAAGTGGCGGGGCAGCCGCTTTTTAAGATGATCGGCGGCTTCCGCAACCGTATCCCCGCCTACGCCAGCACGGTGACGTACGACAGCGTCGAGGAGTTCCTCGACATCGCCGATCAGTGCCTCGATTTCGGCTTCCGCGCGATCAAACTCCATGCGTGGGGCGATGCACGACGCGATGCCCGCCTCGGCGAAGCCCTCCGCGCCCATGTCGGTGACGAAATCGCGCTGATGTACGATGGCTCAGCGGGCTTCGATTTCATGGACGCGCTCTATCTGGGCAAAGCATTGGAAGCGGCGGGGTTCCTCTGGTACGAGGAACCGATGCGCGAATTTTCGATTGACGCCTACCGCCGCCTTGCGAACGACCTCACGATTCCGCTGCTCTCCGGCGAGACTTCCGACGGGGCGCACTGGAATATCGCGGATTTCATCCAGTTCGGCGCGGCAGACCTCGTGCGGACGAGCACCCATTACAAAGGCGGCGTCACCGGCGCATTGCGCGTTGCACATCTGGCGGATGCCCACCACATGCGGGCAGAAGTCCACGGCGGCGGTCTCGCCAATCTCCACATCTGCTGCGCCATCCCGAACACGACGTACTACGAGTCGCTGGTGTATACCAACCCGATCATCGTTGAGCAGGGGATTGATTCGGACGGCTGCATCTCCGCACCCACCGCCCCCGGCATCGGCTACGACGGGAGCGGAGAGTAATTGCTCACTGGCATTAGCCGACGATGCTTTCGCCGCCGTCTACGCTGATGGCGTTGCCCGTCAGCCACGCGCAACCCGCCGAGGCGAGGGCGACGACTGCCCCCGCGACATCCTGCGGGGTGGTGATCCGCCCTGCGGGGTGGGTCGCCTGCACTGCTGACAGCATCTGCCCGCTGGTGGGGATGGCGCGGAAGGCGGGCGTATCTGTCAGCCCCGCCCGGATTGCATTGACGGTAATACCACGCGGCGCGAGTTCCACCGCGAGTTCGCGCACATTCGCTTCCAAGGCGGCTTTTGCCGTGCCGACCGCGCCGTACCCCGGCAGGACACGATGCGAGCCGTGGCTGCTCATGGCGAAAATACGTCCGCCTGCGCCCATCATCTCCCGTGCCACCATATCCTGCACCCAGTAGACGAGCGAGTTCGCCATCACATCGAGCGTCATTTCCATCTGGCGCGAGAACGGCACGCCGCGTGCGGAGGTTTCGCCTCCGAGGAAGGTCGCAGGGGAGCCGAAACCGAGCGAATGCACGAGCACTCGCACCCCTCCCGGCGCGATCTCCGGCGCAATCGTCTCTAACACCTTCAACCGTCCGCGCTCGTCGGCGGCATTGGCACGGATGAGCCACCATCGCCGCCCCGCCGCCTCGACAGCCGCCCCCGTCGCGGCGGCAGTCTCGCGGGATTGCCGCCGGCCGAGAGCAACCCCGACGATGTTCATGCCCGCCTCCGCCAGCCCGACGGCGCACGCCGCCCCGATCCCGCTCGATGCACCGAGCACAATCGCCCACGCCCCATCCAACGACCCGTCCCCTGTCATTTCGCACCTCCGGCATCCTGCGGCACGCACCGCATTCGCGCTTGTACCCACGATACAGTATCGCGCAACCAGCGACAAAGACTGCGCATCCTCCATGCTACAATCTGCCGCATCGGCACATTTTCTGTGGCAGGCGGAACACGCCACGGAGCGCAGAGGGAGAGGCAATGGGCGCGACACCAGCGGACGACCTGAACATTGTGGACGTGCAGACACTCACATTCACCTTTCGCTCGCATGTCGGGCGCGACGATGAGGGACATGGCCACCCTGCACCGGAGCACGAGAAGCGGCAAACGATGACCCGCGTGCGGACAAAAAGTGGGCTGGAAGGGTATTATTCCGGCGGCGCGGCAGACACCGCAATCGTGGCGACGAAACTGATCCGGGGCATGAATGCCCTCGACCGCGAAGCGATCTGGTACAAGATGCTCCAGAGCCAGCGGCTGGAGCGGCGGGCGATGGACGATCACGGGCTGTGCGCCGTGGACTGCGCCCTGTGGGACTTGGCGGGGCGCATGGTGGGGCTTCCGGCGCACAAATTGATTGGCGGCGGCGGACGCACGAAAGTCCCCGCCTACGCAAGTACGATGTGTGGCGACGACATCCCCGGCGGGCTAGACACCCCGGAGGCATACGGCGCGTTCGCCAAGACCTGCAAGGAACGCGGCTACACCGCCTTCAAATTGCACACATGGATGTCGCCGCACGGACCCGACCTGCACCACGACATTGCGGCGTGCGCGGCGGTGCGCGATGCGGTCGGGCCGGAGATGAAACTGATGCTCGACCCGCACCACGATTACACCCGCGAAGAAGCATTGTATCTCGGACGTGCACTGGAAGAATTGGATTACTACTGGATGGAGGAGCCAATGAACGAACATAGCACCTCGTCCTTCGTCTGGCTCACCGAGAACCTCAACTTGCAGATTTGTGGGCCGGAGACGGCGCACGGGCAGATGTATACTCGTGCCGAGTGGATCGTGCGCGGCGCGGCGGATCTCTCCCGCGTCGGCGTCAGCGATGTGGGCGGCATCACGCCCTCGATGAAGGTCGTGCATCTGTGTGAAGCATTTCGGATGCGCTGCGAAGTTCACGGCGGCGGCGCGGCAAACTTGCAAGTGCTCGGCGCGATGGCGATTCCCGGCGAATTCTACGAACACGGTCTGCTCCACCCGCATGTAGATTTCAATGCCGAAAAGCCGTGGCTGAAAGAGGTCATTGATCCCATTGATGCCGAGGGCAATGTGCCGATTCCGCAGAAGCCCGGTCTGGGTGAGGAGATCAACTGGGACTTCATCAAAGACAATCTCGTTCAAGACTGGCACTGAGACGCACAAAGAATCGCCCCCGCTCTCCCTTCAGTTGGAGAAGAGCGGGGGCGATTCTTTGTGTGCGTAGCGGTGTGCTTAGCCGACGATGTCTTCGCCTCCATCCACGCGAATAACATTGCCCGTCATCCAGCCCGTCCCCGCGCCGGAGAGCGCGACAATTGCGCTGGCGACATCGTTCGGTGTCGTAAGCCGCTTGCTGGGGTTCATCGCCAGCGCATGGTCAATCAACTGATCATTGCCGGGGATTTTCCGCAATGCGGGGGTATCGGTGACGCCCGCCTGAATCGCATTCACCGCCACTTGGTGCGTCGCCAGTTCCACCGCGAGCTGGCGAATGTGCGATTCTAGTGCCGCTTTCGCCGCCGACACCGCGCCGTACGACGGCCACGCCCGATGCCCGCCCGCGCTCGTCATCGCCCAGACGCGCCCGCCCGCACCGAGCAATCCGCGCCCAACGAGGTCTTGCACCCAGTAGACGAGCGAGTTCGCCATCACATCGAGTGTCATTTCTATCTGCGGCTGCGAGATGGTATCGTCCCCGATGAACCGTTTCAGCGTGCCGAACGCCAGCGAGTGCAACACGACGCGCACGCCGCCCTGCCCGATCTCCGCCGCCACGCTATCGAGAGCGGCGGTACGCTTCTCAGCATCGGCGGCATTGATATTGAAAAAGTGCGCCTTGCAGCCCATCGCAACGATTTCGCTCTGGATACGCTCGGCATTCGGGAGCGTGGCGCGGCGGTCGAGATGCACCCCGACGATGTTCGCGCCCGCCCGCGCCAGTGCCAAGGCGTTCGCCTCCCCGAAGCCGCTCGATGCGCCGAGGATCACCGCCCATGTCCCCTTGAGGGAGCCGTCGTTGTAGGTGCCGGGTGCTGCGGATGTGGTGGTCATAGGGTTATGCTTCCTCGCTTTTGCGCGGCTTACCGGTAGCGATGGTGATATTCGCGGCGTCCTGCGCGAAGCGGCTCACCCCGCTGTAATCGTCCGCACCCATGCCTGCCGCAAGCCCACGGTCGTACAACTGGATCGCCGCCGCGCCCATCTCCATCGGCACACCGAGATTGCCGCCCGCATTCAGGGCGGCATTCAGGTCTTTCCGCAGCAATTTCATCGAGAAACCGGGTGTGTATTCGTCCTTGAAAATCGTGCGGTCAATCCAGTTGTTCAGCAGATAATTCCCTGCGGTGGCAGTAGAAAGCACCTGCTTGACGATCTGCGCGTCTACGCCGCCTTTGACCGCGAGCGTAAGGGCTTCGGCGTTGGCGATCATCACCGCGCTGATGATGTACTGGTTCGCCAGTTTCACCATCTCGCCCGCGCCAATGGGACCGACATGCGTGACCGTCTTGCCGCCGGAGCCGAGCGCATTCAGCACAGGCGTCACTTTCGTAATCGTTGCATCGTCGCCGCCGACCATGATCGTCAGTTCGCCCGTCGCGGCGCGAGCGGGGCCGCCCGAAACTGGCGCATCCACCATCCCGATACCCTTCGCGGCGAGTTTTTCCGCGACATTGCGTGTGTATGTCGGGGAGACGGTACTCATGTCAATCACGACTGTCCCCGCCTTCGCGCCCTCGATAATGCCGTCCGCACCGAGGGCAGTCTCCTCCAGTTCGGGGCCGTCCGGCACACAAGTGAGGACGAATTGCGCCCGCGCCGCTGCCGCTTTCGGAGTGTCTACAATCTCGCCACCCTGCGCGGCAAGCCGCTCCGCCGAGACGCGGCTGTGATGCGGCACGACGAGCGTCGTGAACCCCGCCTTGATGAGTGTCGCCGCAATCGGTTCACCCAATGCCCCAAGCCCGATTACCGCGATGGTATCCGCCATGTTGCTGCCCTTCCTTCATTGCCTTCGTATCGCCCGTTCATCGTGCAGTGTAGCCGCAAACGGTGCCTTGCGGGAAGGGCATATGCAGCTCATGCCGTCGTTGTATCGGAGGAGCGCGACTATCTCCGGGCGATACTCATACGTCTGCATGTATCGGAAACCTATGCGGGCGGATAGAGTAGCGGGTTACTCCCGGCAGAGCAACACATCGGCGGCAAGCCCGATGGCAAGGCTCGCCGCGCAGGTGGCAACGACGCCGTGCCACCCGAAATGTTGCCACGCGATCCCCGGCAAGACGCTGCCGAGGGTCGCGCCGCCGTAGTAAAAGGCGAGATAGAGCGCGGATGCGCCCCCTTTGGCACGGGCGGCAGTCGCGTTGACGAAGGCGGGCGCGGTTGCCTGCGCAACGAACATACCGACGACCAACACGACCAACCCCGCGATAATCACCGGCAGCACTTGCACGAACGTAAGGGCGATACCGAGCGCGGCGACGACCATACCGCCCGCCATGATCGCGGGGCGCGGCAGATAGCGTGACCACCGCCCCGCGAACGGCGACACAATCGTCCCCGCCAGATAGACGATATACACGCTCGATACCAGCCCCGTACTGAGATGGAACGGCGCGGCGGTGAGGTAGTACGGCAGATACGTGAAGACGCCGATGAAAGCGAAAAAGAGTGTCCCGCCGATCACGAATGCCCCGACAAGCCGCCGGTCACGGAAGTGCGCGAACATGCCACGATATGCACTCCCCCACCGCGCGCCCGCGTGGGCGCCCACGGCGGGCAGCATTGTCGCCATCGTCGCTGCGCCTGCCAGTGTGAACACCGCGAAGACGACGAACGACACGCGCCAACTCGTCACATCCGTAATCAGCCCGCTGACAACGCGCCCCGTCAGACCGCCCGCCGTCGTCGCCGCAATGTATCCGCCCACCGCCGCACCGAGCGACATCCCGCCGAACCGATCCCCGATATACGCCACCGCCACCGCACTGACACCGGGGATGAATATCCCCTGCGCCGCCCGCAGCGCGAGCAATGCCGGGAACGACGGTGCGACCGCGCACAACAGTGTCGGCACCGCGAGCAGGGCGCAACTACCGACCATGACCCGCTTGCGACCGAGCATGTCGCCGAGCGGCCCGTACAGGCTACTCGTCAGCGCGACCACCAACACCACCGCCGAGACCGATAATCCCGCCGTCGCGGGCAAGATGCCGAACTGCCGCGAGAGCACGGGCAGAATCGGCTGCGTAATATACATGTCCGAGAAGACCGCCACCGTGCCGAGGTAAAGCGCGACAAGCACCACGCGATTACTCGCGCCCGCGCCCGTTGTCGTTGTCCCGGTTGCTGTGGCTTGCCCGCGCATCCGCACGTTGTATCGTCCTCGCTGCGAAAGGATTGGAACCGCACACATGCAAAGAGCGCGAAGCAATGCCGCCGAAATGGGTATCAATTCCCTCGCGCAGCATAGCACGCGGGGCTATGGGCATCACTGCACAGAGCAATCCGCAGCGGCGATGCATGCACATAGGGGCAAATACTACTGCGAAACGGCACGCCGCCCGATGCAGCACAATCGTGACAATACCCTTGACGCGACGATAGGCGCGTGCTATGATTCTCCCTGTGAGATGCATGACATCCCACGATAAAGGAGGTGATGCCCGTGATTAGTGCCAGTAGTCTCGTGGGTATCACCGGCGGGAGCGCAAGCTAGTCCCCCGGTGGTATCCGGAGTAGAGGGTCTGACGCAATGTCGTCAGACCCTCACTTTTTTGCCTGTTTTTCGGTGCGTTTCCGCCGCCGCGCCTGCTGTTTGATCCAGCATCCCCCTCGCGTGTGTACTACTCTATAGTGGCGCAGTACCACGCGCTCGTTTGACGCCCGTGTGTTGGGGGCGTATGATCGGCTTTGGCTTGGAAGGGTTTGACGGCGTCCGTACCGGGCTGCCGCAGAGGGAGAATTGGCGATGTCGGTGCTAGCCCGTATCAATGGCCCGGAAGATATCCGCGCCCTGACCGCGGATGAGCGGGTCCAACTTGCCCGCGAGACACGGGAACTGATGGTCAAGGTTGTGCGCGAGGCGGGCGGGCATTTCTCGCCTAACCTCGGCGTCGTCGAGCTGACGATTGCCCTCCTTGCCGCCTTCGATTCCCCGCGGGAGCCAGTCATCTGGGATGTCGGGCATCAGGCGTATGCACACAAAATCCTCACCGGTCGGCGCGATACCTTTCGTACTCTGAAAAAACTCGGTGGTATCTCTGGCTTTCTCCAGCGCGAGGAGAGCGAACACGACGCCTTCGGCGCGGGACATACCAGCACCAGTATCTCCGCCGCCCTCGGCTTCGCGGTAGCGAACCAGTTCAAGGGAATGCCGGACAAACACGCGGTCGCCGTGATCGGGGACGGCGCGATGACGGGCGGCATGGCGTGGGAGGCCTTGAACAACGCGGGCCATATGAGCGCACCGCTCATCGTCGTGCTGAACGACAACGAACTGTCTATCGCCCGCAGCGTCGGCGCGTTGCACCTCTACTTGAACAAAATGCGTGCGATGCCTGCCTTCGAGCAGATGAAAGATCAAGTAGAGCGCGTGATGAAGAAACTCCCGGCGGGCGAAACATGGGTCGAACTCTCCAAGCGGCTCAAGGACGGTCTCAAGGAAGTCGTGCTCGCGCCGATGATCTGGGAAGAACTCGGTTTCGCCTATGTCGGTCCGGTGGACGGTCACGATACCGAACTGCTGATCGAGACATTCAAGGTCGCGAAGACGATCCCCGCGCCCGTTTTCGTCCATGTGCTGACGACGAAGGGCAAGGGCGTAGATTACGCCGAAGCAGACCCGATCAAGTGGTACAACGCCGACCCGCCCGCCGCGAAGGACGTGCCGCCCGCGCCGCCGGCATATCGCAAGCACTTCGTGGATGCCCTGATCGCGCAGGCGCGGCGCAATGCCCTGATCGTCGGCATCACCGCCGCAATGCCCTCCGGCACAGGACTGGACAAGTTTCAGGAAGTCTTCCCCGACCGCTTCTTCGATGTCGGCATCGCGGAGCAGCACGCCGTGACATTTGCGGCGGGGCTGGCGGCGGCGGGCATGAAACCTGTCTGCGCCATTTACAGCACCTTTCTCCAGCGGGCGTACGATTCGGTCATCCATGATGTCTGTATTCAGAATCTGCCCGTCACCTTCGTGCTGCCCAATGCGGGGCTCGTCGGGGACGACGGGCGCACGCATCACGGCATCTTCGACATCACGTATCTGCGTGCCATCCCGAACATGGTTGTGATGGCACCGAAAGACGAGAACGAACTAAAGCGCATGGTCGTCACCGCAATGCGGCACGATGGCCCAATCTCGATCCGTTTCCCACGCGGGGCAGGACGAGGTGTGCCGGTGGACGAATCGCCGGAGCCGTTGCCCATCGGCAAGGCGGAAGTACTGCGCGAGGGCGGCGATGTGGTGCTGCTCGGCTTCGGGGCGCATGTCGAGACGGCAGAGCAGGCGGGAGCAATGCTTGCGGAAGACGGTATCGCCGCAACCGTCGTCAATGCCCGCTTTGCCAAGCCGCTGGACGAAGAATTGATCCTCGATCTCGCGGGGCGCGTCGGGCGGTTCGTGACCATTGAGGAGGGCATCGTCGCGGGCGGGTTTGGCTCGGCGGTACTGGAATTGCTCGCCGCGCATGGCATGGCGTGTCCCGTCTCGGTGATTGGTGTCCCTGCCGATCATTTCATAGACCACGCCAAGCCTGCCCAATTGCGTGAGATGTGTGGGCTAACGCCGGAAAATGTGGCGGCGCAGGCACGCGCCCTCGTCGCGGTCAAGGTTCCAGTAGGATAGGAAACTATCCACTCCACGAGAAGATGGTACGAGCGGAGCCGGGGCGATATGCTCCGGCTCTTTCCGTCACGGAGGCACAGATGGACGCAGACGCACCGGCAGACTTCGAGGATATGCAGCCACTCACCGATACGGCGCGTGTGCTCGGCGTGCCGCTGTCGGCAGCGCAGGTTGGGCAATTTCGCACCCTCGGCGAGATGCTCGTGCGCGACAACGCACACATCAATCTGACCGCCATCACCGACCCCACCGGTGTGCAGATACGCCATTTCGCGGATTCGCTCTCGGTCGTCCCGACGATAGACGAGTACGTGCGCTCCATCGGCGGCGACATCGCGATGCTCTCCACGGTGCGCGTCTTCGATGTGGGGAGTGGCGCAGGGTTTCCCGGCTTGCCCATCGCCATCGTGCGCCCGCACATCGCCGTGACGTTAATCGAGGCGACGGGCAAGAAGGTGGCATTTATCCGGCGTGTAGCGGACGATCTCGGCATCACGAACGCCACCGCACTGCCAATGCGGGCAGAGGATGCGGGGCGGCATCCGACCCTGCGCGGGCACGCCGATATTGTGATCGCACGGGCGGTGGCACGGTTGCCGGTGCTGCTCGAATACTGCTTGCCACTGCTCCGGCAGGGCGGTTTTCTGCTGGCAATGAAATCCGACCGACGCGCCGCCACCGACGACAATACCGCGTCCGCGTCTCCTACCCTCGCCGACGAAATCCGCGACAGTCGCGGCGTGGCGGTGCTGCTCGGCGGCACGATGGGCGCGGCAATTCCGGTCGTCGCGCCCGGTTTGGAAGGGCATGTGCTTGTGCGCGTGGACAGGACGGGCGTGAGGCCGAACTCCTATCCGCGCCGCCCCGGTCTCCCCGCGAAAAACCCGCTCGGCGAATCGCATCCGTAGTAAGACGGCGCACCTGCGAGACATGCGGTGCATTTCGCGCTTGCGTGCGGGTAGTACCATACTGCGTGTGGCATCCGCAGCGACAGGAGGGTATCCCATGACCGCGCATCCGACCGATTCCGCCGCCCATCTTCTCTACATCGGCACGTATACCGAGCCACCGAACGGCAGGGCACAGGGTGCCTATATCTACCGCTTCGATGGGGCATCGGGCGAACTCACGCATGTACAAACGGTTGCCGCCGGGAAGAACCCGTCGTTCCTCGTGCAACACCCGACGCAACCGTACATGTACGCCGTCAACGAATACGGGCAGGGCGACGTGAGTGCGTTCGCCGTCGCGCCCGACGGCACCCTGACGATGCTCAACCACCAACCCGCGCACGGTGATGATCCCTGCCACCTGAGTATTGACCCGTCCGGCATGTACGTGATGATCGCCAATTACAGCAGCGGGAATTTCGCCGTCTATCCTGTAGAAGCGGGCGGGCGACTCGGCGTTGCCAGCGACATCGTGCAGCACACCGGGAGCGGCCCGAACACAGCGCGGCAAGGTGGCGCACGCGCCCACTTCATCGCACCCGATCCCGCAGGCACGCATATTGTCGTGGAAGACCTCGGCATTGATCGCACGATGGTCTATACGCTCGACGCGGGAAAGCTCGTGCCGCACGATCCGCCGGGGATCGCGGCGCATCCCGGCGCAGGGCCGCGCCATCTCGCCTTCCACCCCAATGGGCGGTACGCCTACGTAAACAACGAACTCGACTCCACCGTCACGGCGTATACCTACGATGGCACACGCGGCGTCTTCGCGGAAGTCGGGACGCACACAACCCTCCCGGCAGCGTTCGCGGGCAACAACTCGACCGCCGAGATCGCCGTACATCCGAACGGGCGGTTCGTCTACGTCTCTAACCGGGGGCATCACAGCATCGCCATCTTCGCCGTAGACGCCACGACGGGCGACCTGACCGCTATCGGGCATGAATCTACGCGGGGCGAGACCCCACGCAGTTTCGCCCTCGACCCGTCGGGAGCGTGGCTACTCGCCGCGAATCAAAACACCGATACCGTTGCCGTCTTCCGCGTGAACACCGACACCGGCGCCCTCACCCCGACCGGCGAACCGGTAGCCGTCCCATCGCCTGTCTGCTTGCTGTTCGGGCGGTAGCGGAAAAACGAGAGTAGCCGCGTTCTTATCACCTCGGCGGCTACTCTCTCCCCCTCTTTTCACATTTAAAGGTGGACGATCACGCCGGTATACACCGCCGCGAAGCCGAATAATGCGCCGACGAGGATAAGCAGCACCGCCACCGATTCGCCGCCGGAACCGGTCGCAAAGCGGAGCGGGCGCGGCAGCAGATGAAACGTGATTTGCGAGACGGGGTCGAGCAACTCGACCCCACGCAACGTCAGCGCGTCGGTCAGCAGATGCGAGACATAGCCGATAGCGAGAGCCGCCCCCGGCACCCACGACGCGAACCACGCCATGCTTGCCCAAACCGCCGCCGTGCCAATGATCGCCGCACAGAGAAAGGTGTGCGTCGCGCCGCGATGCTTGACGAACCGCCGGATAACCCACGACACGCCACCGATCAGCCCACCCATTACGAACCCGACAACGAACGCGGCGAGGGCGAACGGCTCGCCCCAGATACCGCGCCGCCGCGCCGCTTTCGCAAACCGCTCCCAGAAACGATAAATCTGCCCGCGCAGGGGGAAATTGCGCGTGTCTACGTCCGGCAGCATCGCCGCAACCGCCGCGATGGGCAGCGTCACTAGCACCGCACCGACGCTGCCATGCGCGAGAGCGAGCATTGCGGGGGCGGAGAGAGCAGCCCCGCAAATCGCGTGGTGTTGCCCCGTCATCGCGTCACCTCACGCCCCGTCGCTGTCGCCGCCGGACGAGAGGCGACACGACGAGCAATGCGACCACACCCGCCGCCGTTATCCCGAACAGCAGCCAGCCATCCGCCCACGCAAGCGGCTGGAAACGGAACTCCACTGTCTGCTCGCCGCCAGAGAGGTAGACGGCACGGAACGCGAGGTCTGCCTGAAAAATCTGCAATTCGTGGCCGTCCACCGTCGCCGTCCACCCGGGATAATAGGCGTCCGTCACGACGAGATACCCCGGTTCGCTCATCACGACATGGACCGAGAGGCTATCGGTGTTTGCCCGCGTCACCGTGACGGTCGAGGTGCCGGGGGAGAAATTGCCCGGTCGCGCCCCGCCCTGCACATACACGATCTTCGTCGGGTCGAAATCGGGCGATTTAATGCGGTCGAACGCCGCACCGGGGTCCGCGACCGCCTCCACATTCGGCACGACGAATGCACGCGGCAGCGGCGGGCGACTCGGCATGTAGAAGGTTACTTTGTCGCCTACGAAGGCTTTCGTCCAGCCAGACGGCGCGGGCTTTTCGCTCGGCAACGCGACGTACGCGATATTGAGCAGCCCGTAGATTGCGCTGGAGCGGCTGCTCTGCGCCCGCTCGCGGAAGGTCGCGTAGTCTGCCAATTGCAACGGATCGTAGATGCCGGACGCGCTGTCCACGCCGTCGAGCATCGTGGCGTCCGGCTGCCAGCGGTCGGAAACATCGTCGGTATCCACGCGAAAGAGCGGCCCAGCGGCGGCGCGGTTCCGCAATTCCTGCCGTGCGACGGGCTGGTTGTAGCCCGCCTGCACATCGTCCGTCGTCGGGTTGAAGCCGCCCGTCGCGCTAAACAAGTCGAGGACAACAAGCGCGATTGCCAGCCCGCCGAGCGTCCGCGCCGTCATTCGTCCCCGTTCCGCCAACCAGACGAGTACCGCCGCCCCGACGAGCCACAGCACGAGCAGATTCAGCCCGTCCAGTACAATCACCGGGCGGTTCACCGGCTCCTCCCGCTGCAAAACGAGGCTATAAAAAAGTGGAATGACGAACACCACCAACGCAACGATAAGACCAAGCAGCACGAACCGGACGGTACGGAGCAACGCGGATTTCGTTTCTTGCTCGTTACTCGATTCTCGATCCTCGGTACTTCCCAGCATTTCCACGCCATAGCCTGCGAGCAATCCGACGGCAAGCCCGTACCACATGAACATACGCCCCGCCGCCCGGAGTTTGTCGTATCCCGGCACGAAACCGTACAGCCAGCCGTGCAGCGGCGTGAACGGGCCGAGCGCGG
Organism: Thermomicrobiales bacterium; assembly: GCA_038230615.1. GTDB lineage: Bacteria > Chloroflexota > Chloroflexia > Thermomicrobiales > JALYUS01 > JBBRMX01. The sequence goes on from JBBRMX010000048.1 coordinate 13,373, forward strand.
CAAGCATCGCCACGACCCCGACCGCCGCGAAGAAGAGTTTTTGCCCGCCGTTCGCCCGCCCGCGCCAGAGCAGCCCGACTGCCGCCAGTACAAGTGTCACGACGCCTGCATAGCCCCACGTCTCGCCACTGAAAAATTGCGAGTAGTAATAATTGGTCGGGTTATCCCCGAAGACCTTCGGCAGCACGAGTTGCAGCAGCGTGAAGGGGTGGACGCTGTACTGCGTCGCGCTGTCGTAGCCGATGCCCGCCCGCACCGATCGCCGCGCCAGTTGCGTCGCGGGCAAGATCAGTGGTGCAGCAAGCCCGCCCACCGTACCAAGCAACACTGCCAGCCGAAACGCCACCCCGCCCCAGAACCGCCGCAGTGCTGCCCGTCTCGCCGCACCCCCCTCCCCGTCGTTACTCGTTGCTCGATACTCGTCACATGTCCATTCCCGCCACGCGAGAAACAGCAGATACGCGACTGCGACGGTGAGCGTATAGAGCAGGGTTTGCGGATGCCCCGCGAACGCTTGCATCACGAGGGCGAGGGCAGCAAGCACCGTCCAGCCCAAACCGCCGTGGCGAGCGCGATAGAGGGCGGCAAGGACGGCGGGTATCCACGCCACTGCCGCCACCATCTGCGCGTGACCAAGCTGCGGCGGCAGCCAGCCATACGCAAAGACGACACCCACCAGCACCGCCGCCACCCGCCGCATCCCGACCGTGCGGGCGAAGCCGTACGCCGTCACCGATGCCCACCAGAAATGCACAAGAATGAGCGCGGTAAAAGTGCCGTACGTGAACGGGCGGGCGAGTGCCCAGACGAGCAGATTGGGCGGATACAATGCCCCTGCGAGATAATCGGCGGCGAACGGCATTCCCGCGAACAGGTGCGGGTTCCAGAGCGGGAATCGCCCCGCCTGTATCTCCCGCGCCGCGAATGCCGACAGCGGGTACGAGAAGGAACTGAAATCGCCGCCGCCCTTTGGGACGCTCACGCCGCGCTCGAACAGCACCCGCCACCAGAATAACCCCCACAGCACCGCCAGCACGCCGACCGCGACGACTTCGCCCCGCGCCCCCACCGCCCGCCGCCGCATCGCAGGGAGCGACGCCACCGCGAATGCCACCGCCCACAGCCCGACAACCGCGAGCAGCGCGGGCAACCCAAGCAGCCCCTCGAACCTCAGCACGTCGCCCCGCCGGGAAATCGGTGATTCTTCGCGTCCTTGGCGTCTTGGTGGTTCATTTGCGTACCCCTTTAGACGTTGAACAGGAACTCGATAATGTCGCCGTCCTGCACGACATACTGCTTCCCTTCGAGACGGTGTGCGCCCGCTTTTTTCGCCTCAGCGGTGCTACCCGCTTTGATCATCGCATCGTAGCCATACACTTCGGCACGGATAAAGCCGCGCTCGATATCGGAGTGAATCTCGCCTGCCGCCTGCTGCGCCATCGTGCCGTGGGTGATCGTCCATGCGCGGCATTCGTCCGGTCCCACCGTGAAGAACGAGATCAGACCGAGCAACCCGTACGACCGCCGGATGATGCGATCCAGCCCGCTCTCCGCGATATTCATTTCCTCCATGAAGACCTGCGCATCTTCCGGTTCCAGTTGCCCGATCTCCATTTCGATCTGCCCCGCAAGGCTATCGAATGCCACACCGGGGCGGGCAAACTGCCGCTCTGCCTCCGCAACCAGTACCTGCGCCTCGTCGCCCATCTGGTCTTCCCCGACATTCAGCAGCACCAAGAGCGGCTTGCCCGTGAGGAACCCGAACCCGCGCAAGAGCCGCTCATCGTCGGGATCGAGCGGCACTTCGCGCACGGGCGTCCCCGCCTCCAACGCCTCGCGCAGCCGGATCAATGCCGCCTGTTCGCGCTCGTACTGTTCGCGTTCCGGGCCGCGCACCTTCGCAATCTGCGCCACCAGCCGCAGAAGCCGCTTCTCGATCTGACCGAGATCGTTGAATTGGAACTCCAGATTCAGCGTCTCGATATCGCGCATCGGGTCCACCGTCTCTTCGGGGTGCGGCACATTCGGGTCGTTGAAGGCGCGGACGACATGCACCAGCGCGTTCGCCTGCTGCAAATGACCGAGTAACGCCCCGCCGATCCCCTTCTCGCTCACGCCCTTCGCCAAACCCGCTACATCCACGTACTGCACATCGGCAGGTACCGTGCGCTTCGGCTTGAACAGCGCGACGAGACGATCAATTCGCTCGTCCGGCACTTTGACCGTCGCGAGGTTCGGTTCGTCTTCCACGCTCGCGCTGTACGCGCTCGTCTTCGCGTCCGCACGGGTCAACGCATTAAAAACCGTCGTCTTGCCGCTCTTGGGCAACCCGACAATGACCAATCGCAAGGATGCCATGCACGCTCCTCAGTGAGACACGCCCGCGCCTTCCGCACACGGAAGGCCGCCGCCGCAGTATAGCGGCAGCAGCGTCGGGCGTCGAATGCACTCGTGCGTCAATCGTCTTGCTGCACCACGAGCAGGATCGGCGTGTCCTTCGGCAGATTCTGACCGGGTGAGAGGCGCATCGTCGTGCCATTCTCGTAAATGAGCACAACATTTCCCTTACCAACCTTTGGCGCGTCGGCGGGAAGACTAATCTTGGTGAGCGCGAATGCCTCCACACGGGTAAAGCCAGCACGCGCCATCGCCTGCTGCGCCTCGGCGAGCGGTGCACCGACGACACGAGCGGGGATTGCGACTGTGTTCGGGGGCGGCGTCGGCACGGGCGTTGCGGGGCGGGTCGCCATGCCCGCAGTGGGTGTCACCGTCGTTGCCGGTGTCGTGGTGACGGTGACAGTCGCGGTGACGGCGGGCGTCGGCGAGACGGCAGGCGTCGCGGTCGGCTTGCCCGCGCTGACGAAAACGGCAATCGTCGCGCCGTTGTCCACCTTGCCCGCACTCGGCTCGATGCGCGTCACACGCTCCGGCTCGATGTCCACGCTCGGTTCCTCTTTGCGTTCGGAGCGCAACCCGGCATCGCGGAGGATTTGCGCCGCCTCGTCGTAGGTTTTGCCCTTCACCACAACCGAACCGAGATCGGTAGATGTGGGACCGAGGCTAGTGACGATATTGATATTCGTGCTGCGCTTCACATACGAACCCGGCTTCGGGTCCTGATCGAGGATTTGTCCGGCGGGAACTTGATTCGTCGTGCGCCGCTGCTCCTCGCCGAGACCCAAACCATATTGCTTCAGCGCGTCTGCTGCCTGCGGCTGGTACAGCCCGGAAAAATTCGGCACGAGCACGAGATTGGGGTCACGGGTTGGGGTCGGACCGGGGGTCGGCGGTACCGTTGGCGTCGGTGGTGCGGTCGTAGGGCTGACAGTCGTGACGACGGCGACGGCGAATGCAGTGCTTGTCGCGTTCGCGTCCCGTGTGCCGCTCACATTGAACAATTGATACCCGAAATAGACCAGTGCCAGAATGCCGCCGAGCAACACGAACCCGATCATCCATGTTGCTGCCCCCGGCCCACTCGTACGGCGGGTCTCGATCCGTTCCGGTGGCGCGGAGCGCGACGGGGGCGCGGCAACCGGGCGAGCGCGGAGGGCGTCGGTAGACATCGCGCGGGTGCCTTCCGGCATCGGGTAGGTGGCCGCACTCGCAGCGGCACTTGCGACCGCAACCGGTTGCTGCGTCATTACCCCCGCGATGCTGGCGCGGAGGGCGGCAATGAACTCCTCACCAGTCGCAAAGCGGCGGGCGGGCAGTTTCTCCATCGCCCGCAGCACAACCGTCTCGGTGGCGCGGGTGATTTTCGGATTGAAGCGCGTGGGTGGCGGGGGCGTATTTCGTACATGTTGCATCGCCACGCTCACGGCAGTGTCACCGAGGAAGGGCAACCGCCCCGTCAGCATCTCGTACAGCACGATACCCGCGCTGTAGAGATCGCTCACACCCGTGATCGCGCCGCCCGTCGCCTGCTCCGGCGAGATATACCCCGCCGTGCCGAGGGCGGTGCCAACGTCGGTCATTGTCACATCGTTGACGCCCTTGGCGATGCCGAAATCCACCACTTTCGCGGTGCCACGGCTGTCAATGAGGATATTGTGCGGCTTGACATCGCGGTGAATCAGCCCGCGGCTGTGCGCGTAGTCGAGCGCGGAAAGCACTTGCGCCATGATTTCGGCAGCCTGCGCCACGGTGAACGGTGCACGCTGCCGGATCATCGTGGCGAGGTCGGTGCCGTCAATCAGTTCCTGCACGATGTACCATGTGTCGCCATCGCGCCCGACATCGTAGACATCAACAATATTCGGGTGCGCCAGCCCCGCCGCCGCTTGCGCCTCACACCGGAAACGCGCGAGAAACTGCTCGTTCGTCGCATATTGGTCGCGCAGCACCTTGATCGCGACGACGCGATTGAGGACCAAGTCCCAGCCACGATAAAC
>JBBRMX010000049.1:0-17248 GCA_038230615.1 Thermomicrobiales bacterium
ACGGCATGTTACTCGGCTTGGCGGAAATCCTCACGCCGTTTCATCTCCAAGCGGTCTACCATGCCTCGTCCCGCGCTATCGGTCTTGCATTTGCCGCCCTATTCATCGGGTCCAATCTGGCGCAACCCATCGTTGCCCGCTGGTCTGATGCCGCCGGTCGTCTCCGTCCGATGCTGATCGGCGGATGTGTATCCGTCGTGTGCTATCTGCTTCTGCTTGTCTCGTTGCCGCTTCCGGTCTTTCTCGCGGTCTTTGCGCTGACAGGGGCGGCTTCGTCGCTCTTTTTCACACCGCTTCTTCCGCTCATCACCGAAGCGGCGCACGGCGAGCAGACCGGGATGCTCGTTGGTACGACGAATACCCTTTGGTCTCTTGGGTACCTTATTGGTCCGGCGGTTGGCGGGATCGTCGCAGGGTCGTGGGGGCGGGCGGGCTATCTCGCGCCCGCGTGCGCCTGTCTCTGCGGCGTAGGCGTCGTCCTGTTCCTGTGGCGAATCTACCCGATAGGGCGGGAGCGGACAGCCGTACCCGCTTCAACCGCATAAGTGGGCAATCGGCAGTGGGCGTGGGGAGCAGCGGCTAAAATGAATTCAGTGCCATATCGGCAGTTTCGGACATCGCAAAGACGCGATCGAACTTCGTCAGCCGCAAGATGCGCCGTGCCGCTTCCTCCGCTGGCCACACGAGTTTGACATCGCCGCCACTTTGCCGCGCACGTTTGAGCAGGCTGATGAGCACTGCCATCCCCGCGCTATCGAGAAACGGCACATCGGAAAGATCGAGCACGAATCGGTTGACGCCTTCGTTCAGCAACTCGTCGAGCCGCCCACGCAGCGTTGCCGCGTTGAATGCGTCAATGCGACCGTGCGGCGCGACAGTGACGATGCGGATGATATGCTCGTCAACAGTGATATCCATTGCAGAATCGCTCCCTGCTACAACTGCTTTGTCAGCCGCCAGTGATTACCGTTTGCTTCGGTTTCATACAACACATCGTCCATGAGTTCTTTGACGAGAAACAGCCCATACCCGCGTACCTGCGCCGCATCGAGGTCCGGCTCCTGATATCGCTCCGCATCGAAGGCAGCACCGGTGTCGTGCAGATCCACATGCATCGTGCGCGTGACTGGCTGAAGCGTGAATGTAATCCCAATCCGACCGGCAGGACTTTTCTCGCCGTATGCGTGATCCACGATATTCGCGCAGATTTCGTGAACCGCGAGCTGGATGTTGTACGTCAGCACAGTCGGCTCATGAAGCCCCTCGACCCGCTCGAGCAACTCCCCGATGCACGCACCGACGACATTCAAATACTTGTGAGTCGCGGGGAGATCGAGGCGCACGGTATCCACCTCAGTCATTGTTCGTTCCCTTCTGTTGCTGTTTCCACCGCGCTACACTCCTTTGATGACCACGAGCGTCTGGTCGTCGTCTTGTGCGTGTCCATTGCTGAAGGTGTCAATCGCAGCGAAAAGTGCATCGGCGATCTCCTGTGCCGATCCGTTCGCCACTTGTTCGGTGAGTCGCAGCAGACGCTCGTAGCCGAATAACTCTCCGCTTCCTGTCCGTGCTTCACTAAACCCGTCCGTCATCACGACCAGCACATCGTCGGGGCGGAAAATGAGCAGTTGATCGCGCCCCAATGTGTCCGTAAGTACGCCCAATGGGATGCCGTCCGCTTCCATCAGCCGCGCAGGTCCACCGACCGGGCACAGCACTACAGGCGAATGCCCCGCGTTCGCGTACCGCATGACACGCCCTTCCGGGTCGTATTGCCCGACGAATGCGGTCGAGAACAACCCGACCTCCGTGAACGGATCGTATAGATCTTTGTTTGCACGCTCGATAATGTCCTGAGGTGTCGGTAACTGCATGAAGCGTGCGGCGTTGCGGATGATGGTATGCGTCATGGACATCAGCAATGCTGCCGATACTCCCTTGCCCGACACATCCCCAACGGAATATACGAACGGTTGCCCCGGCTCCTGCACGAAATCGTAAAAATCTCCCCCGACATGCAACGCGGGGCGTGATCGCCCGAAAATGTCCAATCCCGGCACGGTTGGGTTCTTGCGGGGCAGCAATTGCAATTGAATCCGCGATGCGACTTCCATCTCGTTCTGCAATCGTGCCTGTGCCAGCGATTCCTGATACAGCAGCACATTTTCGATCTGTGCGCCCGCCTGCTGCGAGATTGCCTGCGCAATCTTTGCATCAGGTGACGCGAACGCACCATCGGCTTTGTTGACTAATCCCAGACCCGCCACAACCACGCCGCGTATTTCGATAGGAATGAGCAGCAATGTCTCCATACCCGGCGCGAGGGCGATGCCCCCGCTGTGTACATTCGCAAACAGTTCATGCCCGCGTGTCTGCACTTGCGCGAACAGCGCGAGCAAATCGGCGGGATCGTATATCGGCGCGGGGCATTGCTCCACAATCGGCACGTCCTGCACTAACACCGCAAACGCACTGTCGACTTCGACAAGGTGACATACCTCTTGGGCAAGTGACGAAAGCACCGCCGTCACCGATAGTTGGTTGCGTAGGGACTGCGATAGGTTATACAGCGCGACGAGTTGGTCTTGGTTGCTTACCAACTCCGTCGTCATCGTATCCAATTCGGTGTTCAGCGCGATGATCTGCGACAGAAACCGGGCGTCGCTTTCGAGCCGTGTCTGCATTGTGCCGTCCGCGCCCGCCAACCGGAGTTGTCCTATCGGTATCCCACTGATGTGAAGTGTGGCAGTGGCATAGGGCGCGACAATCCGCGCGGTCGGCGGCCAGTGGGCGAGGGGGCCGTTGATATCCCACACGCCGAATGCCGATGCACCGGCGTCGAGCCAGTAGGCAGCGAGGACCTCGAAATTGCGCCGCTGCGACGACATGGCATCACTAAGCGGCGATGGAATCTGCCGGAGATCAGTGCCCAAATGCCGCAACCGCTTCATCTTCGCGCCCGAAGATGCTGAATGCTTTGTCGAGCCGCGTCAACTCAAGAATGATCCGTACAGGCTGTTGCAGCCCACTCAGGTGCAAATCTCCCGCGTGCTGGCGGCAGCGTTTCATCCCCTGCACCAATGTCGCAAGTGCCGTGGAATCCACGAAGCTCACACCGGAGAGATCGGCAACGATACGTGGTGCGTCAGTGATCGTCCGGTCGAACCAGTCCACGACCGAAGGCGCAACATATGCATCGAACCGCCCGTTCAATTCCAGCACCGCGATTTCCCCGGACATCCGCGATTTCACATCCATAGTCGGTCTCTCCTGACTGCACGCGCTCTTTATGGACGCCCCCGGCGTTCCTCCCGCAACGATTCGCTGCGGGAAATGTGCCACATTCACGCCCCTGCGGACGGCTCGTCCGTGCGTGGGGGCAAACCTGCGTCCCGATCTCTCGATGATACATGGGATGGTCTATATTGCAATCCTAGAGTATGACACGAGAATAAACGCTGCTATAGTATTATTGCAGCGTCTCATGGTAAGTGCAAGGGGGAGAAGCGCATGGCGCGATGAATCCCTGCGCTAGTGATACGATAACGCCGTAACGCGGCGGTTGGGGCGTGAGTATCTTCGGCAGAGGCGAGCGTGTGTGGTATCTCGGTGTAGATGGCGGTGGCACCAAAACAACTGCCGTGCTCGTTGATGAACGCGGCGTTGAGCGGGGGCGCGGTACAGCGGGGAGCGGCAACCAGACTGCGGTTGGGCGGGATCGCGTACTGGCAAATATCGCCGCAGCGGTGGGTGGTGCGGCGGCGAACGCGGGCACCGCCCCATCATTCGCGGCGGCATGGGTCGGGTTGTCCGGCGTAGATCTCCCCGTTGACACCGAGCGGTTTGCTGCCGCGCTCGCTGGTCTCGCTCCAGTGGTTCGTGCGACAAATGACGCGGAATTGCCACTCAGTGTGCTGCCCGGTGCGGTAGGTGTCGCGCTGGTTGCGGGTACTGGCTCGATAGCCTGCGGCACGAATGCAGACGGTCTACAGGCGCGGGCGGGCGGATGGGGATGGCGGCTCGGCGACGAGGGCAGCGGCTACGGTATCGGGTGCGCTGCTCTCGTCGCCGTTGCCCGTGCCGCCGATGAGCGCGGCGCACCTACTGCCTTGCGCGAACAGATACTGTCCGCGTGGCACCTTACGCAACCCGCCGACCTAATCGGCATCGTCTACGGCGGCAAGACGAATGCCGACATTGCCGCACTTTCCGCGCTTGTGTTCGATGTAGCGCGTGCAGGTGACACGGTTGCGCAACGCATTGTGGACGATGGCGCGAGGGAACTCGCGTGTGCGGTGGTTGCAGTCGCCCATTCGTTACGGTGGCAAGGAGCATTGTCGCTGGCATTTACCGGCGGGTTGCTGCTTCACGAAGCCGCATACCGCGATGCGGTTATCACACATGTCCGTCAAACATATCCCGTCAGCGCGGTGAAACTCGTTGATGATCCTGCCCTGAGTGCGGCGCGGTCGCTGGTCGCTGCGGAGCGGAGAGTATGACCGCCTCCTTCGCGGTGCGCGGGCGGGTGTTGCTCGGCGCATCGCTCGTTGCAGGGGCGGTGGTGATCCGCAACGGCACGATTGCGGCGGTGCTGCGCGAACCACGCGACGGCGATCTGCCCGCTGTCGTGCATGATGCCCCGATCATCGCGCCCGGTTTTGTGGACATGCAGATCAACGGCGGCTATGGCGTCGAGGTTGGTGTCGAACCGGACGCGATCGCTACGCTCGCCGCCCGCCTGCCGGAATCGGGGGTTACTGCGTTCCTGCCCACGCTTGTCACGTCACCGCTCGATACCGTCATGCGGGTATATACGCACTTCGCTGCAACCCATAATGCCCCCGGCGCATGTCCGCTCGGTCTTCATCTTGAAGGGCCGTTCCTGTCACCCGCACGCCGGGGGGCGCATCGCGGCGCGATCATCGCGGCGGCACATCTGCCCATGCTCGATGCGATGCTTCGTGGCACCCCACCCATCCGGCTTATGACGGTCGCCCCCGAACGTGCCGATGCACCGGCGATCATGCAGCAGTTGCGCGAACGCGGCATCGTCCTCGCTCTCGGTCATACTGACGCGACCTACGCACAATATCTCAGCGGGATAGATGCGGGCGCGACGATTGCCACGCACCTATACAATGCGATGTCGCCTTTCGCGCATCGTGCGCCGGGGGCAATCGGCGCGGCACTGACCGATGACCGCCTCGCCGTCTGCCTTATCGCGGACGGTATCCATGCTCACCCCGCTGCGCTGGCACTCGCATTCCGGGCGAAGGGCGTAGAGCGTGTCGCTCTCGTTACCGACATGATGCCTGCAACAGGGATAGGGGACGGTGTATATCGCCTCGGTGCGCAGCAAGTAATGGTAGTTGCAGGTGCAGCACGGCTGTCGGATGGCACGCTCGCGGGGTCGGTACTGCGGATGGACGAAGCCGTACGAAATGCGGTCGCGTGGATGGGCGCGACGCCTGCCGATGCTCTGCGGATGGCGAGCGAGGTTCCCGCCCGCCTGCTCGGTCTCCCACATATTGGGCGTATTGCCGTTGGGTGTGCTGCCGATCTCGTGCTGCTCGATGCGACGTTGCATGTGCAGCGGACCCTTCGTGCGGGCGAAACGATCTACGAGAGGAGACCATGAACGGCGAACTGATGGCAGCGGAAGTTGCGGAGCAACCGGAAATGTTCGCCCGTATCCTCCGCGACGGCGCGGCAGCAATCGCCACCGTTGCGGCGGCGGTACGGGCGCGTTCACCCCGTTTCGTGTTACTCGTGGCGCGTGGTACATCCGATCACGCCGCGCTGTACACAAAATATCTGATCGAGACGCGCCTCGGTCTGCCCGCCGGTCTCGTGTCGCCCTCTGCTGTGACGGTCTACGGCGGTCGTGCCGCAATGCGCGATGTACTGATGATCGCCGTTAGTCAGTCGGGTGGTTCGCCGGACTTGCTCGAACCCGTCGTGCGAGCGCGGGAGAGCGGCGCGATCACGGTTGCGGTGACGAATGCCCCCGGTTCCCCGCTCGCTGCTGCTGCCGAATACCATCTCGATGTATGTGCGGGGCCGGAGCGGGCGGTCACGGCGACGAAATCGTACACTGCCGAATTGCTCACGCTCTATCTGTTCATCGAGGCGTTGCATGGTGCGGAGAGCGGTGCGGATGTTCGTGCGTTGCCGATGCACGCGACGGCGGTGCTAGCGCGGCAGGAGGAAGTTGCCGCGCTTGCGATCCGCTATCGCTTCGCGGAGCAACTCGTTGTCACATCACGCGGCTACAATTATGCGACCGCCCGTGAAATCGCCCTGAAACTAATGGAGACGAGCTACCTTGTCGCGCACGCCTTCTCTGGGGCAGATTTGCTTCACGGCCCACTGGCGATGATTGATCGCGGCTTTCCCATCGTCGCGGTTGTGCCGCATGGCGTTGGGGGCGGGGCAATGCTCCCAGTACTCGATCAGTTGCGCAAACGCAATGCGGACACCTTCATTCTCGGTGACGCGGCAGCAGTGTCGCTCGGTACCATCGGGTTCGTATTGCCCGATACCGTCCCCGAAATCCTCACGCCGCTCATTGCAATTTTACCTATGCAGCAGTTCGCGTGGCATCTCGCCCGCTTGCGGGGTGGCGATCCTGACCAGCCGCGCGGCTTGCAAAAAGTGACCGAGACATGGTGATGCGCTCCTGATCTCTCTGAAGCGACAACAGAGTGGCGGCTGTATCCCGTCGGCATACTCCCGCGAACGCTCTGCAGGTGCGGTATGCTTATATTATTGAGCGAGAGAGCGATACACCAAGACCCGAAGGGGGATGCGATGACGCGCACCGTGGCACCGATGCCTGTTGGTCAGGATAACGGCGGCGAAGGAATCGTCTGGCGACCAACCGCCGCGCATATCGCCCGTAGTCGTCTCGCACAGTTCATGGCGCGGGAAGGAATTGAGACGGTCGAAACCTTGCTGGCGCGGGCGGCGGCAGACCCCGCGTGGTTCTGGGATGCCACCGTGCGCGATCTCGATTTGCAGTTCTTCCGACCCTACACGCAGACCCTCGACACATCAGACGGCATCGCATGGGCGCGATGGTTCGTCGGCGGGCAATACAATTACGTCCATAATGCCCTCGACAAACACGCGATGGGCGACGATGCCCGCAAAACGGCGATCATCTGGGAAGGTGACGACGGTGCGGCGCGGCAATGGACGTACCGCGAACTCTGGGAAGAGACGAACCGCCTTGCGGGTGCGCTTGCCGCGCTCGGTGTGCAGCACGGCGACCGCGTCGGTATCTTCATGCCGATGCTGCCCGAAACCGTCGCCGCAACCTTCGCGGTTGGGAAACTCGGCGCGATCTTCGTCCCGATCTTCTCCGGGTATGGTGCAGAGGGTGTTGCCACGCGCCTGCGCGATGCCGGTGCGGTCGCCCTCATCACCGCAGACGGCTTTCTGCGCCGCAGCAAAACCGTTGCGCTCAAGCAGACCGCTGACGAAGCCCTTGCTACCTGCCCAACAGTGCAGCATGTCATTGTCTGTGAGCGAATAGGTAACGATGTGCCAATGACCGCAGGGCGCGATCATCGCTGGCGCGATCTCACCGCCGCGCAACCCCCGATGTTCGAGACGGTCCGCACCGATGCCGAAGAGCCGTATATGCTCATCTATACCTCCGGCACGACGGGCAAACCGAAGGGCGCGGTTCATACGCACGACGGCTTCCCGATTAAATGCACGCAAGACCTCGCGCACTGCTTCGATGTGCAGGCGGACGATGTCGTTCTCTGGTATACCGACCTCGGCTGGATGATGGGACCGTGGGTGATCGCCGGTACCCTCACGCTTGGCGCGACCCTTGTGCTGTTTGAGGGAACACCCGATTTCCCCCGCCCCGACCGTCTCTGGGAACTCGTGGAACGCTACCGCATTACCCTGCTCGGTGTCGCGCCGACGGTCGTGCGTGCATTAATGGCACAAGGCGATGAATGGCCCCGCCAACACGATCTCACGAGCCTGCGTGCGCTCGGCAGCAGTGGCGAGGCGTGGAACGAAGGTCCGTGGCGGTGGTTTTTCACCGAGATAGGCGGCGGACGCTGCCCGATCATCAACTACAGCGGCGGTACCGAAATCAGCGGCGGTATTGTCAGCGCGTACACCATTCTGCCCCAGAAACCGACCTGTTTTTCTGCGCCCATCGTCGGCATGGCGGTAGATGTCGTGGATGAATCCGGGCAACCCGTGCGTGGTGCGGTGGGGGAACTCGTCATTCGCGCTCCGTGGCCGGGGATGACGCGCGGTTTCTGGAATGACCGCGCCCGCTACGAGGAAGCGTACTGGGAGCGCATCCCCGGTCTCTGGGTGCACGGCGACTGGGCGGAGATTGACGCGGACGGCTACTGGTATATCCGTGGCAGATCGGACGACACGATCAAAGTCGCGGGCAAGCGCGTGGGGCCTGCTGAGGTCGAATCGGCGGTGGTCGGGCATTCCGCCGTGCGCGAGGCGGCGGCGGTCGGGGTGCCGCATCCCGTCAAGGGCGATGTGATCGCGGTTTTCGTCGTGCTGCGCGATGGCTACACACCGGACGACACCCTGCGCCGCGAAATCGGTATGCGGGTCGTCGCGGAACTCGGCAAGTCGCTTGCGCCTGACACGATACGCTTTGTCGCCGACCTCCCGAAAACACGCAATGCCAAGGTGATGCGCCGCGTCATCCGCGCCGCCCATCTCGGTCTCCCGCTCGGCGACCTCACCTCCCTCGAAAACCCCGATGCGATCACCGCAGTGATGCAGAGCATGTAACTAGTGGGGTACCGCCATCCCCCTTCGCCGTCTGTGCGAGCGGCTATTTGTCGTCGTCGCGTGGGCGGAACGCGGCGGGATCAAATGTGAATGCACGTTTGCCCGACGGTAGCGGCGCGGGTGCGGGTGGGCAGTAGAGATACTCACGCACCGGTCGCCCCGCTGCGAGATGTTCACAGGCGATGCGTCGCACGCCTTCGTCATCTACATGGTTGTACAACACCATCCCCGGCATCACATTAACTGACGGGCTGTAGTCGCAGCGGTTGCGGCACGACGACGGCACAACCGTGACGCGCCCCGCGACGCCCGCTACCGCGCACTCCCGTTGCAGCAGACGATAAAGATGCTTCGCACCGCACGCCGTGCAACTCTTTCCCATGCAGACCTGCACGTAATAGGCTGTTCCGCTGTCGTCGTCAGTCATATGCTCCGTGTCCCGTCCCACATCTACCGCATCACTCCTAAAACAAAGTGTACCGCGTCAGCGTGCTGCGGTGGGGATGCGGGCGGCGAGGGCATCTGCGATGATCGCGTGATCGGCGTCGGTGATCTTGTGGACATTGCCCTGAAAGGCGAGGTGCCAATGCGCGGCGGGCCATCGTTTCGGGTGCTCGAGCACGGGAATGAGGGCGAGCGCGGGCTGCCAGTCGGGTTCGTCGAGAATCAGCCGCGGCGTAATCGAGACGCGAAATGGGTAGTCTTCGCCTGCTTTCTTAGGGTCTTTTGCCTGCCAGATCGGAGTGGCGTGATCTTCCCAGTAGTCAGACGTGACCTCGACAATACCGCCGAATGCTTGCACGCCGGTGAGATAGTAGATAAACGTATTGCCCGCGTGCATTTGCTCCGCCTTCTTACGGTGGCGGGACTTGATGCCCTGTATCGTCCAGTCGAGATCGCGGCTCCGGGCGAAGTTTGCGGGGGCAGTGACGATGATCCAGCGGTTTGCCATGCGAAAATTTCCTTTCGTTGCGCCGTTTGCCGCAGTGTACCATCCGACCGCGCAGATCGCTGCGCCATTTTGACGTGTGCATCCGGTCCGTGCTACCGTCTCTGCACGCGTAATGTGCAGAAAACCGAACCACATTTATTGTATGGGGGAGAAGTATGGAGACGATACGCGAGGTGCGTTGCTTCACCGTAACAGGGGCGGTGCCGCCGCAGCACCCGGAGGAGCGGCAAGTCGGAATGCTGGACATCTACCCGGAGTTTGCGGCGCGGGGCGTCGCGCAGCGGCACAACGACGGGCGGCGTACCGAGGCGTATGTCGAGGTCGAGACTGAGGGCGGCGTAGTTGGGCTATTCGGGCCGATCTTTGCGGAAGTCGCGCTGCTTATCGTGACGAAACTCGCGCCAGTGTTGCGCGGGCGGGACCCGCTGGCGGGCGAGTTGTTATGGGACCTTATGTACCGGCAAGATCGCCACGCCCGCACCGGGTATCAGATGATGGCGATCAGTGCAGTGGACAATGCACTGTGGGATGTGCGCGGCAAGGTGCTCGGTCAGCCGGTGTACCGGTTGCTTGGTGGGCCAACGCGAGAGCGTGTCGCGGCGTATTCCTCGATGCTCGGTTTCTCACTCGATCCCGACCGTGTACGGGCGGAGGCGCAGGCACGCATCGCCGAAGGATACCGGGCGCAGAAGTGGTTCTTCCGCTACGGTCCTGCCGACGGTCTGGAAGGGATGGAGCGCAATCTCGCGCTGGTGCGAACGGTGCGCGAGGCAGTCGGACCGCATATTGAGCTGATGTTCGATTGCTGGATGGGGTGGGACACAACCTATGCCATCCGAATGCTCGAGCGGATGGCGGAGTATCACCCGCGCTGGCTCGAAGAACCCGTGCCGCCGGATCGTGTCGGCGATCTCGCCGCCATCCGCCGCGCCAGCCGCATCCCGATAGCGACGGGAGAGCACGAATATACACGCTGGGGCTTCCTCAAATTGCTGCAAGCCGACGCGGTAGATGTGATTCAGGCAGACCCCGACTGGTGCGGCGGCATCTCGGAACTGGTGAAAATCTGTGCGCTCGCATCGGGGTACGGGCGGCAAGTGATACCGCATGGGCATTCGGTGCTGCCCGCGCTCCATGTCATCGCGTCGCAACCCCCCGCAACCTGCCCGATGGCGGAGTTTTTGCTAACGTATCAGCCGCCGCATCAGGCATTCCATACGCCGCTGGTTGTGCCGGAGGGCGGTTCGTTCGCGTTGCCGACTACACCCGGTCTCGGTATCGCGCTCGATACCGAGAAGATCGTGGCGCGGCGGACGATTAAGGCATAGCTCTCACGCGGGGTGCTGCCACAGTGTGGGGGGGGGATGTCAGGGAAACCACCGGGGCAAGACGCGGCGCAGGAAGTGGCTTTCTGAGCACGTTCGGTTCCTGTTGGAGCAGCATGGTTGCGGTCTCGGCGTTCACGGGGAGCGAGAAATAATATCCCTGCCCGTACTGGCACGCGAGAGTACGCAGCCACCTTACCTGCGCCTCATTCTCGATTCCCTCAGCAACAACACTGATATTGAGGTCGTTGGCAAGTGCCGTGATCGCACGGACGATTGCAGCGTGTTCGCTGCCGACCTCGTCGCCGCTGATAAATGAGCGGTCAATTTTGACTGCCTCGATAGGGAAGCGACGTAGATAGTTGAGCGATGAATAGCCGACACCGAAGTCGTCTAGCCGTGTGCAGATGCCCCACGCATGGAGCATCTGCAACACCGATGATGCAGTATCCGCATGAGCAATTAGCGAACTTTCGGTGATTTCGATCTTAATATGCCTCGGCTCGACGCCAGTGTTACGGATGGTTGCGAGAATATGGGGCAGAGTATCTGGCTCGGCGAATTGCCGCCCGGAGACATTGACGCTCATTGTCAAATCCGCATGGGTGGGAAAGTCTATTTCCCACTGCCGCATCTGCTTGCACGCTTCGCCCATTATCCATCGGTCGAGTGCGACGATCATACCCGTTTCTTCCGCAAGGGGAATGAAATCTTCCGGGGAGACCATCCCCAAGCGCGGGTGCCGCCATCGTATCAGTGCCTCGAATCCAGCGATGTGACCCGTGTCTAGGGTAACGATGGGTTGATAGTGCACAATGAACTCGCGGCGTTCTAGTGCGTGCCGCAGGTCGGTTTCCATTTGGAGAAGGGCGACGGCATGCGCGTGCATGGCGGCATCGAAGACGACATACCGCCCGCGCCCGGATGCTTTCGCACGGTACATTGCGGTATCGGCGTCGCGCAGTACCCCCTCTGGGCGGCGGTGTGTGTGGTCGCATAGCGCAATGCCGATGCTTGCGGTGACAAAAATCTCGTGTCCGCGCACGATAATCGGCATTGTAAGCGCGTTCTGAATGCACTCCGCATAAGAAGTTGCCTCGTTTGTCTCGGTGATCCCGTCGATGAGAAGTGCGAATTCGTCCCCGCCGAGCCGTGCGATGGTGTCCTGCGGACGCACGCAGTTCGTCAGCCGTTGCGCGGCTTTGACGAGGAAATCGTCCCCATAGATGTGTCCGAGGCTGTCATTGATATTTTTGAATCGGTCGAAGTCGAGGTACAGTACTGCACACATCCGGTCGGGATGCTGCCGGGTGCGTCCTAGTGACTGCTGTAGTCGGTCCATAAACAGCGTGCGGTTAGGCAACCCAGTAAGCGAATCATGGAGCGCATTGCGAACCAACTGCTCTTCCATCCGTTTGCGCTCGGTGATGTCATGGATGATAAAGTAGAGTAATGTTTCGTTGCCCACCTCGACCGGGGCAGAACGCACCTCCACATCGCGCATTTCCCCAGAGGCGAGGCGATGCCGGAATGTGGAATACGCATGCGGATCAGTATACGTATGGCTGGTAGATGGGTCACTTGTAGCGGATACCACGAGGTCGCCAACATGCATTGCGGTAAGTTCCTCCCGTGTGTAGCCGTAAAATGCACAGGCGGCAGGGTTCGCGTCTATGATTGCCCCCGTAGTGGGATTGATGATCCAGCCCATCGCCTGATGGTTCTCAAACATTTGCCGATAGCGTTGTTCGCTCGTTCGCAAATCGTCAATCATCTTTCGGCGTTCCGTGATGTCGCGCTGCAATGCGACGAAGTGCGTGCAGGAGCCGTCGTCGTCGAGCACCGGAAAAAGGCGTATCTCTGCCCAGAACGACGTACCGTCCTTGCGATACTCAATCATTTCTACCGAGATCGGCTCTTTGTTTGCCAGTGACTCCTCGACCGTGGCAAGCATTGTGGTGTCGCTGTTGAGACCAAAAAAGAGCCGCGGCCCCTTGCCGATAATTTCCTCGCGGGAGTATCCCGTCATCTGTACCAGCGCGTCGTTGACATAGAGAATACGCAAGTTCTTCCCGAACGGGTTGCCGGTGTCGGCAATCATCACGGAGTCATCGGTATTGATCGCAACCGACTGTAAGAGGCGTAGTTGCTTTCTCGCGGCGTTTTGTGCGGTCATATCGCGCAGCACAACCTGCGTTGCGGGAGCCCCATCATACATAATTGGCGTGCGAATAATCTCTAGATCGTGGGTCTCGCCATCCAAACGGACAAACTGCACGGGGTGCAGTCCGGCAATGTGTTGTGCTTCGTCGGTGCGGCGAATGCAAGCACGGGCGATCTCAAACAATGGCGGACGCGTCATTTCGTGGATATTCATGCCGAGTAGGTCTGTCACGGGGATACCAACGATTGTCTCGTATGTGGCATTTGCATACAGTGTTTGCCCGTCGCGGTGAACCAAGATACCGTCCGGCGACGCCTCGACAAGGCTGCGGTATCGGTTCTCGCTCTCGCGCAGGCGCGTCTCGGTGAGAACCCGCTCTGCGATCTCCTGTTGAGCAGCACAATACACCCGCATACTCTCCTGCTCGGCGGTGGCGCGGCGTGCCGCCTCGTGGTGTGCATCATGGAGGCGACGAACCGAAAAGATCATCCCCGCAATGCACACGAGCGACACATACGCGAGCCATTCCTCTGAGGAGGGGGGGACGGGAGCGGCATGAAAAAGCACGTAGAGGAGATCGAACCATTCGAACAGCACTTCCGACACGAGAACAAGAGCGAGGATGATCGCGAGAATGAGTGCATCGCGGCGGGTATGCGTAGAAGTCGTCTGCGCTATGCGCGGAAGTGTGCGCGTACCCATACTGGGTTCCTCTTTCTTCCCGTTATGGCATAGTCATTCTTCGCACCTCGATGCAAAAGTATCGCAGTAAGCGTCCTCTTGTGCAAGCAATATTTATTGTGCAAGTAATGGCAATATCTTGTGCATATCCGCTGCATAGTTCGGGAAGCAAAGCCGTGTGCTGCGTGTTATAATTCATGCATCACATTATCGCTCCGCACATCGCGCCGTGCGGAGTGCTTCCATACAAAAAGGCAGGCAACACATGGCGATTGTTGCGCCCGCAACCGCATCTACCCCTCTCGATATGAATCCGTTTCTCGTCCTCGCCGACCAGATTCGCAGTGCGGGGATGAGCGAGAGCGGTCTCGAACTCGTGACACGCGCCTATGTGCTCGCTGCAACCGCGCATAGTGGCATCATGCGTAAATCCGGCGAACCATACATCATCCATCCGGTCGCGGTTGCGGCGATCCTGTGCGAGATGCAGCTCGACGCGGAGACGCTCGCCGCCGCCCTTTTGCATGATGTGCCGGAAGATACTGAGATCACATTAGAGGAAATTCGTACACAGTTCGGGGAGCGTGTCGCCCGCCTCGTGGATGGCGTGACCAAACTGAAGCGGATCGAATGGAGCGCGGACGGTGGCGGCGATGTAAAGGCGGAAAGCCTACGGAAGATGTTCCTTGCGATGGCGGACGATGTGCGCGTCGTGCTCATTAAACTGGCGGATCGCCTCCACAATATGCGGACGCTCGGCGCAATGCCGAAGCGCAAGCAACTCGCCACTGCCCAAGAAACGATGGAAATCTATGCACCGCTCGCCAATCGCCTCGGCATCTGGCAGATGAAGAGCGAACTGGAAGACCTCGCCTTCCGCACGCTGGAACCGGAACAGTACCGCGAAATTGATGCCGCGTTGGAGGGACAGGGCGGTGACCGCGCGGTGTACATCAACCGTGCGGTCGTCGAGATTAAAAAGGCATTGCGCGAGGCGGGCATCGAATCCGATGTCTACGGCCGTGCAAAGCATCTCTGGTCCATCGCTCGCAAGATGCGCCAGAAAAAGCGCAACTTCGAGGAAATATACGACGCGATTGCCGTGCGCGTGATTGTGCCGGAAATGCGCGATTGCTACGCCGCGCTCGGCATCATCCATACCATGTGGCGACCGATCCCCGGTGAGTTCGACGATTACATCGCAATCCCCAAAGAGAGCATGTATCAGTCGCTCCACACCGCCGTACGAGCCTTCGATGCTCGCCCGCTCGAGGTGCAAATCCGCACGAAAGAGATGCACTATGTCGCGGAATATGGCATCGCCGCGCACTGGCGGTACAAAGAGGGAGGCAAGCGCGACACAAACCTCGAAGCGAAGGTGGCATGGCTGCGTCAACTGATGGACTGGCGCGATGAAGTCGTGGACGCGCAGGCGTTTGTGGACACACTCAAGAGTGATGTTTTTCAGGAGATGATTTATGTCTTTACCCCGGCAGGCGACGTGATCGAGTTGCCGGGGGGCGCGACGCCGGTAGATTTCGCGTATCGCATCCACTCCGATGTGGGGCATACCTGTGTGGGTGCGATGGTCAATGACCGTCTCGTGCCGCTCGATTATCATCTGCAAAACGGCGAGATGGTCAAAATTATGACTTCCCGCTCGAAGGTTGGGCCGTCGCGGGATTGGTTGCAGGCGTCGTCCGGCTATGTCCACACGGCGCAAGCACGCGAGAAAATCCGGCAGTGGTTTCGCCGCCAGCAGCGTGACCAGAATATTGTGCAGGGGCGCGATATGCTGGAAAAAGAGTTGAAACGTCTCGGTGTCGAGATCAAACTAGACGATCTCGCCCGTCAGTTTCCGCGCTATAACCGGCTGGACGATTTCCTCGCCGCTATCGGGTATGGAGCGGTCACAACACAGCAGATCGTCCAGCAGATCGCCGTCCTCCACCCCGCGCCGCCATCTATTGCGTTGCCCCCGACCGAGGCCGCCCCGCGTCCTGCCTCTTCGTCTAGCGCAATCGAGGTCATGGGGGTCGGGGATTTACTCACGCGCCTCGGCACCTGCTGCAAACCGGTTCCCGGCGACCCAATCATCGGCTATGTCACGCGGGGTAAAGGCATCACGGTACATCGTGCCGACTGCAAAAATGTCCTCAAAGAGCAGGAACGGGAGCGACTTGTCCCCGTTACATGGGGCAATACCTCCAAGCACGTATATCCCGTCGGGGTACGGCTCGAAGCGTGGGATCGCGTTGGGCTGATGCGCGATGTGTCGAGCGTCGCGGCAGACGAGAAAGTTAATCTGCTCTCGATTAGCAGCTTTACCCACCCCGACCGTACTGTAACGATGCGCCTTACGGTCGAGGTGTCGAGCGTCGAGGGACTAAGCCGCATCTTGCAGCGGTTCGAGCAAATTCGTGACATTTACGAGGTGCGCCGCGATACCCCGACGATCTCCAAAGGGGAGAAGACCCCTGTGGAGTGAAGCGAGGACGAGAAGACTACCGGTGTGCGTCTTTGCCTGCAGCGGCGTTCGACCGCCAGTAGCCTTCGATCTTCTTCCCGTCGGCGCGGGTATAGCCAGAAACCCAATATTTCGCCCGTTCCCCGGCGGCGGGCTGCGTGTCGGCATCGCTTCCGGAGTATTTGCGCCCCGTCGTCCGCTCTTTTTTCCACGAACCGTCCTTCTTCTCTGCCATGGTAGTGCCTCCCGTTGGTGCGAACAAAAACTACTCCGGTAATATCTCGCTACTATGCAAGAAATATGCCTCCCCCATAAGGGAATAACCGCCGTGGTTTCTCGTTATTACGATAGGTAAGCGACCGGGTACTTATTATATAGCGGGGAGTATACAACCCATGACCGTCACAAGCAACGCACCGGGTCTCGATCACGAAGCAGTTGCGGGGTACGTCGCGCAGATCAAGCAGCGGCGTTCGATCCGCAAACTCACGAGCGGTGCGATCACAGACACTGCAATTCGTCATATCCTTGAGGCGGCACGGTGGTCGCCCTCGTCGTTCAATTCGCAGCCGGTGCGGCTTGTCGTGGTGCATGAGCGGCACGCCGCATTGTGGGACTTTATCGAGCAGACCTTCCGGGCGAAACTCTCCGGCGAGCAGTTGGAACGTGCGATTGGGCGGTTGCCGGGGTATCGTGCCGGCTCGTTTGACATCGTCTTTTATGAGGATACAACGGTCGCGAACAACCCGCCGCAGGGCGCAAACCCGGAGGTGTGGAAGAGTTTCGCGGTGCAGGCGATGGGCATCGCGCAGGCAAATGTCTGGAATGCGGTCAGTGTGGCGGGGCTTGCCACTTCGGACCAGCATGTC
>JBBRMX010000050.1:0-17144 GCA_038230615.1 Thermomicrobiales bacterium
CCCGACAGGCAAAGTCTTCGGGCGCGACGAACTCCAACACATCGCGGCGTTGTGTCAGCAGTATGATGTCCTCGCGATCACCGACGAGGTATACGACCGCATTCTGTTCGATGATGCGGAACATATCTCGCTGGCGACTCTACCGGGGATGTGGGAGCGCACGCTTACCCTCAACAGCACAGGCAAGACCTTCAGCATGACGGGCTGGAAAATCGGCTACGCTATCGGCCCTGCCGCCCTCAATGCCGCCCTGCGAACCGTGCATCAGTTCAGCGTCTTCGCCACTGCCACACCCTTTCAGGAAGCGATGGCAACAGCGATAGAATACGCCGCCACTCACGATTACTACGCCCAACTGCACGCAGCGTACACCGCCCGCCGCGACACCCTGCGCGACGCTTTGGAGGGCGCGGGCTTGCGGACACTTCACGCGGGCGGAACATTTTTTCTGCTTGCGGATGTCACGCCGCTCGGTCAGCCGGACGATGTCGCGGCATGTTTCGCCCTGATCGAACGGGCGGGCGTCGTTGGCATCCCGCCCTCGGTCTTCTACGCGCAGCAAGACCGGGCAGCGATGCTCATCCGCTTCTGCTTCGCCAAGACCCCCGCTACTCTCGCCGCTGCTGCCGAACGATTGGCGCGGCTGCACCTGTAGCAGCGGCATCCGGCACTTGCCGAAATAGGATAGTTGATCGCCCGTGGAACATTCTTGCCGCTGCGGGCGTATAATCAACAGCACTGCGGGAACATATCCGAGCACGCGACAGACGGCACCCGCCGCATGTTCCGCCGCACCCGCATGCACGATTATTCTCACGGGAGGGCGGTACGCATGAAATGGGCAGGGCGACGACTATGCAGGGCATTGGGTGTTGGGGCGACGATGGCAGCGGCATCAATAGTAGCGGTGCTGCTCGCGCTCCCGCTGCTGACAACTCCGGCGGGCGCGGCGACGGATTTCGCGATCCCCGCCTTCAAGACGCAATGGACGGCGGGCGAGGTAATCACCCCAAATTTCTGGGGGCCGCTCGCACTGGCGAAAGAGGGGCAGACTGAACCCTATAAGGAAGGGTCGCTGGACTACTCCGAGAGCGGGCCGACCAATCCGGGGCAGGGGCAGCGGCTTGTGCAGTACTTCGATAAAGCCCGCATGGAACTGACCAACCCGGCGCGGGGCGATGTGACCAATGGCCTCCTCGCCTCCGAACTCATCTATGGGCGCGTCCAGACGGGTGACAACACCTTCGAGCAACGCCAGCCCGCCGCCGTTGCCATCGCGGGGGACGCCGACAACCCCGGCCCGACCTATGCGATGATCTACAGTTTCCGCGCTCAGTTGCTCGTCCCTGTCACCGCGACAGTCGGCGAACCCGTCATCGCTGCGCTGACCCCGACCGGCACGCCGATCCGCTTCGATGCGGGCGCGAATTATCCGCAGGCGAAGGTCGGCGCGTACGACGCCACTACCGGGCATAATGTCCCTGCCGCCTTCGCGCAGTTCCGCGACCGCGCAAAGATCGCAACGATTGGCTTAGCGATCACCGAACCGTTCTGGTCGAATGTGCGCGTCGGCGGGCAACCGAAAGATGTGCTGATGCAGGCATTCGAGCGGCGTGTACTCACCTTCACACCTGCCAACGCTGACCCCTACAAAGTGGAGTTCGGCAATATCGGGGCGCAATACTATGCATGGCGGTACGGCACCAGCGGCGGCACTTTCGTCCCGCCGCCCGGTCTTCCCGTCAAACCGCCTTCCGCCACGTTGCCCCCCACGAGTATGTCGTCGAGTCGAGCTGCGTGCGCCGCGCCTGCGCGTGCCGTCTTCGGGACATCGCCCGTGAGCATCGCCCGCAACACGCCGGTGACACTCACCGCCACACTCTATGACGACGCGGGCAATGTCTGCGGCGACGGCACCCGCGTCGCCATTGCGGATACCGGCACGCTTACTACCTTCGCGGGTGGCGGCAAGGCTCCCAACGGCGCATCGTACGTCATCGTCACGGTCACGAATGGCGTCGCAACCGCCACGATCACGGTCACAAGTGCGGTGCAACCCTCCGCATCCGGGCCTGTAAGCGTCAATGTCTACCGCGTTACACCGAGCACCGACATTGCGGGCGGCGGCTTCGGTATCCCGCTCGTCACTCCGTCCTACGCGCCCGCCGTGACCTGAGTTTCTTGTCACGCCAACGAAACCGAAGACCGCGAACGGGGGGTACATGTACCCCCCGGTCGCGGTCGTCGGTACGCAGATTGTCCGTCATATAATTTTGTAAGTATTTATACTACATCTTGGCATCGGCATACAACTTGCTTCAGTAGAAATGGCGTCAATGTGGCGCATGTAAAATCTTTCTTTGAAAGGAACGGTACGGGATGCGGCTTCTAGTACGACGAAACGCGGGGATATTCTGTCTCGCATTGATGCTCACGCTGGTATCGGCAGTGGGTGTGGGTGCACAGGCGACAACGGCACCGGCAACGGCGGGTACTGCGGTTCCTGTTGTCCCCGGCACCTTCAGCGGCAAGGTGACGAAGACAGACCCCCTGACTGTTAACTCCAATGGGCAAGATCGCGTTGTAACGAACCCAAGCGCGGCCACGGTGACGCGCAATGGCGATGCCGCGAAGCTCTCCGATATCAAGACGGGCGACGATGTGAATGTCACGACCGGCCCGAACAACGCGACGACGAGCATCGTTGTGACAGGTGATAAGGGCGGTCTGCCTGCATGGTTGATTCCGCTCCTGCTCCTCCTCCTCCTCGGTCTTATCCTCTTCTTCCTCCTCGGACGGCGCAAGAAGACGGACGACTTTGTTATCGAGCGCAACAACACCCCCACCAATCCCCCGACGACCCGACGCTAACCCGACGTATGTGTTCCAAACACTAGGAGAAACTATCCCATGGAAGAGATCGAGATCCAGCGAGACGAACGAGTAATGAGTGCAGGTGGCGCAGAGATGGGGCGGGTAAAGCATGTGATCGTGGACGCGAACCGCGTTGTCACCGAACTCGTGCTTGAGCATGAAGGCAATGAGTTTGTCGTCCCGATGACCGAACTCGACCGGGTCGGTGGTACCTTGACAATGCGCGGGGCAGGCAGCGCACTCGCATCTGGTGCGACGTTCGCCCGCGATCAGTATCACGCAGTGGATGAGGACGACCTTGCCGATGCACCGATGCGTGCGACTGGGCAGCCCGTCCTCGAAGATGCCCGTCGCGATTCCGCCGTGATCGCCGAACCCGGAGCCGCTGCGATGGATACGAGGACCACCCGCGAAGTACGCGAGACCCGCGACGTAGCGATGCCTGCCACGAACCGCGAGACGGTTCGGGGTAACGAAAATATCACCGTCCCGGTGGTCGAGGAGAAATTGACTGCCGGTGTACGAGAAGTACAAGGCGGCGTGTTCCGCCTCTCCAAGAGTGTGCGGCAAGAGCAGGTCTCGATTGATGTCCCGCTTCAGCACGAAGAAGCGCGTATCACGCGCACCGAGGTCAATCGCCCTGCAACCGCCGAAGACCTCGCGCAGATGGACCGCGACATCGAAATCCCGCTGCGGAACCAAGAAGCGGTTGTCTCCAAGGAGGCAGTCGTCACGGGTGAGGTCGAACTCCGCAAGGAGACGATCACCGACACGAAGCGCGTGACGGACACAGTGCGCCGCGAAGAAGTGCACGTGGATGAGAGCGCAACCAGCACCCACGGTGCGCATATGGAAGGCTTGAATGAGGTACAGCGCACCCGCTTCGCACGGATGAATGCCGACGAGCAGATGCGGTACCGCGACATGACCCCCGCGGATCGTACCCGCTTCGAGACTGACTACGACCGGCGCAACCCGATCGAGAAAATTGTCGACAAGATCGAAGGCAAAGACGACCCGCGCCGCTAACCGGCTCTCTACACCGTCTTGCAGCACGAAGACATCACCGCAAAGGTGATGTCTTCGTGTTATATAGTCGTCTTTTGACTTTCGCCGGCACGACCGCTATACTGCCCGTGTGCAGTCTTCGGGGCAGGGTGTAATCCCCGACCGGCGGTGAAGGTGGCCGTTACCCGCTACCAAGCCCGCGAGCCGCGCCGTAACGTTTCCCGACGGGCGCAGCAGATTCCGGTGCGATTCCGGGGCCGACAGTGAAAGTCTGGATGGGAGAAGACGCACCGTGACGAATGCGGGTAACGCGGTTCCGTGCGAACGGCACCGGGGCGGCTCCCTGTGGGCGATGGCGCGGCACTGCCAATTGGCACGCGGCGTATATCGCGCAGTATGGGCGGCGTTCCCTGTGTGCGTGTGTTGCATGTGAAACCGATCTGGCATTCCCCACTTGTCCCCGATGGCTGCTGCCGTCGGGGATTGTTGTTCCTCCCGGCGATGTGGTATCCGCCGGGAGGTCTTGTGCCGATGGTCGAACTGCTTACTCGCACTGATCCTGCGCCCCCACCAACGCGGATTCGGGCGCACACCCCGCCGCACCCGCCGCGCCGCGTCCGTGCCGATTGGGCGGCTCCGCTGCTGGCATTTGCGGCGTTCATTGCGGTGTGGAAACTCGTGGTGGTCGTCGGGAATGTCGGCGCGTATCTGCTCCCGTCGCCGGAGGCCGTGGTGCAATCGGGGTGGGATGCCCTGCGCGATGGCATCCTCTGGCCGCATCTCCGCGCCACGCTTACCGAGGCAGCGGGCGGGGCATTGCTCGGTATCGCGGTCGCGCTCGTGCTAGGCTACGCGGTAGTGCATTGGTCGTGGCTCGACCGTGCCATCGCGCCCTTCATCGCGGCGAGCCAAGCCCTGCCCGTGGTCGCAATCGCGCCGATCATCATTGTCTGGTTCGGCACGGGGCTGCAACCGAAAGTGATCATCTGCGCCTTGATCGTCTTCTTTCCCGTCCTTGTGACATGGGCGGTCGGGCTGCGGGGTATTGACCCCGATCTGCGCGGCGTGGCGCGGCTTTTCGGCGCGAACCCGTGGCAAACCCTGCGCTATGTGGAAATTCCGCTCGCGCTTCCGTCGCTCTTGGGTGGTGTGCGGATCGCCTTTACCCTCGCGGTGACGGGCGCGGTCGTCGGGGAGTTCGTCTCGGCGAAAGTCGGGCTTGGCTACCTGCTCAAGCAGGCGGAGTTCCTCTACGATACCCCGCTCAAATTCGCTGCCCTCTTTTGCCTGATGGCGGTTGCCGCTCTCGGCTATGCCGTCGTCTCCCTGTTGGAACGCTGGTTGCTCGATTGGAGAAACTGACCATGCCTACGCACGCGCACCCGATATTGCCACGGCGCACCTTCCTCACACTCGCCGCGACTGCCGCCGCTTCCGCACTCCTCGCTGCGTGCGGGGCGGCGAAACCGGCAACAATTGCGCCCGCCCCGCTTGCGACGCCCGCCGCGACGACTGCCCCGCTCGTCGCCACGATGCCCGTGCCACTCGCCACAATGACCACCGGCACTGTCCCCGCCGTCCCCGCTGCGACGACAACCAAGGCGACGACTACCGTGCGGGCGGCATTTTCGTACATCCCGAATGTGCAGTTCGCGCCCTTCTATGTCGCGGACGCACGCGGGCGGTTCGCTGCCGAGAATCTCCGCGTAGAGTACGACTACGGCACGACGACGGATTTCATGCAACTGGTCGCACGCGGCGAACGCGATTTCCTCAACGCCAGCGGCGACGAGGTGATTCTTGCGCGGGCGGCGGGCGTCCCGGTCGTCTATATCGCCGCCGTCTACCAGCAATATCCCGTCGCCATTTTCGCCCCCAAGGGGAAGGGGCTGACCGACGCGCAATCGCTGACGAAATTGCGCGTCGGCTTGCCCGGATTCTTCGGCGCGACCTATATCGGCTACAAAGCGATTTTGTATAGCGCGAAAATAGACGAAAAGGCAGTTAACGCGCAGGAGATCGGCTTCACCCAGACACAATCGGTGCAGTCCGGCAAGGTGGATGCCGCCGTCGGCTACGCGAATAATGAGCCGGTGCAACTGCGTGCGAAAAACTTCCCCGTGGATACATTGCGTGTTTCGGATGTCTTCGATCTCCCGTCGGCGGGCATCGTCACGAGCGAGAAAATGCTGGCGGATAAGCCGGAGATCGTGCGCGGCTTCCTGCGCGGGCTGCTCGCCGGAATGCGTGACACCCAGCGCGACCCGAACGCCGCCTTCGCGGACGTGGTGAAGATCGTACCGGAGGCGCAGAAGACCGCCGATGTGCAGCAGCAGGTGCTGAATGCGACGGTCGAACTCAGCGGCGACCCTGCAACGTATGGCGCGATCAACCCCGCCCTGTGGAGCCGCGCTGTTACCTTCATGAAAGAGACCGCCCTGCTGAAAGGCGACCCGAAACCGGAGCAGATGTACTCGACCGCATTCCTGCCAAAGTAACGACGCACACGGGGATGTTCGGCGCGGTGCGTGCTTCCCCGTGATGATACACTGGCGATACGCCCCAATTCCCTTTTCCCTGCGTTCGTGCCGGACGGCAATCGCGGGCGGCGGTCTTCTGCGAGGGAGGAATGATAATGATGAAATCGCCGCGTCCCCTGTGCGTGCTCATGCTCGTGCTTGTGCTTGTGACGCTGTTGCTTCCGGAGGGCGCACGCGCTGCCGGACCGTTCGCCGATCCCGCGTTCGCCACCCGTTGGCAGGGCGACGAAGCGACGACGCCGAACTTCTGGGGGCCGCCCGTCATTGGCGGCGCGGGCGAGTACGAGCAATACGACAATACGCCGCCTTGCCCGGAGACGCAACCCGCCGTCACGCGCCCCTGCAACCTCTCTCCCGCCCGCCGCCTCGTGCAATATTTCGACAAGGGACGCATGGAACTGGGTGCGGATGGCGCGACCGTCACGAGCGGATTGCTCGTGCGCGAGATGATCGCGGGGCAAATCCAAGTGGGCGATACCCAATTCCTGCCGCGCTCTCCGGCGGCGATTTCGGTCGCGGGAGACCCCGATAATACCTTTCCCCTCTACCGCGACCTCACGAATGCCGCGTTGCCGCCCGCGCCGCCCGTCGGTGCACCCGTGCGCTCGGTGCTCAACCCCGATGGCTCGACTGCGTCCACTGCTGCGGGCGTCGCCGATGCAAATGCCGCGATTGCCACGACCGACACCGCCACCGGTAATGCCCTGCCGCGCATCTTCGCAGATTTCCGCGCGGCGGTCGGCGTGGATGTGATTGGCTATGCGATCTCCGCGCCCTTCTATGCGACCGTGCGCGTGCGGGGCGTGCCGCGCCTCATCCTCATTCAGGCATTCGAGCGGCGTGTTTTGACGTACAACGCCGCCAACCCGCCGCGTTTTCAGGTCGAGTTCGGCAATGTCGGGCAGCACTATCGCCGTTGGCGATACGGCGATGCCCCGCCCGCTGGTCGTACTGTCACCCTCGCTGACGACGGGCGCACGATCTCGCTGCATCCGGGAGAATCATTCCTGCTGAATCTCGGTGCGGGGTATTACTGGCAAATTGCAATCGGCGATCCGGCGGTTCTCGGTCTCCCCGCTTCCTCTGCCGTTGGCACCGGGGCGCAAGGGGTGTTCGTCGCTAATCAGCCGGGGCAAACAACCCTGACCGCCATCGGCGATCCCCTCTGCCGTGCCACGCAGCCGCAATGCGGGCAACCCTCCCGCGCCTTCCGTATACAGGTGATCGTCGCGTAACTACCGTCCTCTGGCCCGCGCCCCTTTGCCCTCAATATCCCGCACTCGTGTCTACGACATCGCGCAGGTCGTCGCCTGCGACAAAACGGCGGACATTGTCCACCAGCACCTCGATACCGCGCTCCCAGTAATGCGGCGTGCGTGCAGCGGTATGCCCTGTCACGAACACATTCGTCATTTCCCACAAGGGAGAATCGGGCGGCAATGGCTCGGGTGTCGTCACATCCAGTCCCGCCCCCGCAATGGACGCGCCGCGCAGGGCGACGATGAGCGCGTCCTGATTAACGAGTTGCCCGCGCCCGATATTGTAGAGGTACGCGCCGCGTTTCATCTGCGCGAGTTCCTCAGTGTCTATGGTGTATTTCGTCGCCGGGGTCAGCGGGAGGCAGAGTGCGAGATGATCGGATTCCGCCAAGACCTGCGGCAACTCGTCCGCCGCGAGCAGTTCCGCAAGGTATGCGGGCTTCTTCTCCGGGTGCCGCTGCACGCCAAGCACGCGCATCCCGATGCCGTGCGCCTTCCGCGCCAGCGCGTCCCCAATCTCGCCCATACCAACGATGCCGAGGGTCTGTCCGCCCAGTTCAAATGTCGGCAACGGCAGATCGTCAGGAATCCATTGATGCTGTTCCTGCTGTCGTGCGAGTACGCGCATCCCCCGTGCGAAGGAGAACATCATCATGAGCACATGCTCTGCGATATTCGGCGCGGCGACCCCGCTGAAATTCGTCAATGTGATGCCATCGCGTCCCCGGAGTGTCGGAAGCAGTTTTTCCACGCCCGCGCTCGTACAGGCGATCCAGCGCAGTTTCGGCGCGGCATCGAGCAATGCCGGCGTGATCGCAGTGCCAACAAGCGCGTCGGCGTCTGGTATCGCCGATGTAAGCGATGCGTCGTCGAGACAAAGCAAGAAGCGTGTCTCCGGGAACTCATGCTGTAACCGCGCCAGATAGTCCGCCTCGATAGCCTGCTGCATAATGATCGTCGTGGTACCTTTCGTCGCCATCGTTCGCTCCTATGTGGTACATGCAAAAAAAATCGCCGCGCCCGCCTTTCTATCGCACACGGGATGCCGCGACAGCGCGTGGGTGCGAAGGGTGCGAGTAATTGCACAAAGCCAGAACAGAAAATCCATGCGGAGAACGATTCGTGCCGTCCTTTCATCGCACTCGAATAGCCAGAAGAAAAACTAACCTGATTAGCGAACCGCAACGCGCGTATGCTCGCGATAGTGCAGCGTTTGCGTACAGACTTTCGCGGCGATGTTGCGAAGATGCAGATACCCACGCTCATTGTTTACGGTGACTTCGACGGCATTGCGCCGTTCGAGGTGAGCGGGAAGCGTTCGCACAAGTCTATCCCCACCAGCAGTCTCGCATTCATCAAGGGCAGCCCGCACGGCGTCAACGCGACACACGGCCCTTTTATCGTCTCTCGGGTCGCTACGCGGGCGATATATCGGCAATATGCTTCCTACCCCTTGACACGATGCGATGATGAGTGTATTGTAGACGCATCACGATATATCGTGATTGTATTTGATCGTATCAAGGAGATACTACAATGTTTCATGGACACGGCCCGCATGGGCCACAGCATCGGTTTGGTGGCAACGACCGCAGCGGCAACGACAATCGGGAGCACGGGATGCGCGGGATGCGCGGTGGGCGCGGCGACGGGCAAGGTCGCGGTGGTCCGTTCGGAGGTCCTTTCGGGGGTCCATCCGGCGGTCCGTTCGGTGGTCCGTTCGGCGGTCCATTCGGTGGTCGGCGCGGCGGTGGTCCGTGGGGTGAAGAAGGCGGTCGCAGTGGCGGGCGTCGCGCCCCCATCGAGCGCGGGATGCTGCGCTACTTACTGCTCGACACCCTGAGCGACGCGCCGAAGCACGGCTACGAGATTATCAAATCGTTCGAGGAGCGCACGGGCGGCAACTATGCCCCTAGCCCCGGCACGGTCTATCCGCTGCTGCAATTGCTCGATGATCAGGGGATGATTCGCGCCGAGCAGGGTGGTGACCGCCGCACTTATGCCCTCACCGAGGCGGGGCAGGCAGAACTCGCCGCCCAACGCGCCACGGTGGACGCCTTCTGGTCGCGGTTCGCCGAGGGTTCCGACCCCGGCTTCAACCATCACGAGGCACGCTTCCTCGCCGAGGAGACGAAAGACCTGATGCAGACGGTCTGGAGCGGCGCGAAGTACGCGATGTCGCGTGGTGATGCCGAGACCGTCCGTCGTATCCGTGCTGCGGTGGAACGCTGCAAGAGCGAAGTACGCGACATCGTCGCATCCGCCCCTGCCGCTTCTCCCTCCGCACCCGACGACGCCCCAACCACTGCGGTCTAACCGCTCGGTTTCCCCCTCCTCCGCCACGCGGGGGAGGGGATTGCGTGTCTTTGCGGCGGGGGCGCGGTTGCAAATCCGCCCCCGTCGTGCGTGAATAGTTCTTTACCCGCGCCACCACGCAGCACGCGCGCGATCCCCCGAAGGGAGCAGACCACATGACGACGACGACGACCGCCCCCGTGCGCGATGCACGATTTCGCCCCGATCAGAAAATCGTCGTCGCCGTGGTGTACGTCTGCGGGATGCTGATGAACTCGTTCGATTCCACCGTCGTCAATGTCGCGCTTGCCACATTGAGCCGCCAATTCTCGGTGCCGACTGCCTCGGTAGACGCCGTGGTGATCGGCTACCTCGTCAGCCTCGCCGTCTTCATCCCGGCGTCCGGCTGGCTCGGCGACCGCTGGGGAACGAAGCGCATCTTCCTGCTCGCACTGGCGATTTTCGGTACGGCGTCCGCGTTGTGCGGGCTGGCGCAGAGTTTCGAGCAATTGGTGCTGTTCCGCGTCCTGCAAGGGGCGGGCGGCGGGATGCTCACGCCCGTCGGCACCGCGATGCTCTTTCGCACCTTCCCGCCGCACCAACGGGTACAGGCGTCGCGCATCCTTATGTTCGTCACGATACTCGGCCCCGCGTCCGGCCCCGTCATCGGCGGGCTACTGATTGATAAACTCTCGTGGCGGTGGGCATTCTACATCAATGTCCCGATCGGCATCGCGGCATTTCTGTTCGGGCTTGCCTTCCTGCACGAGCACCGCGAACCGACCGCAGGACGGTTCGATCTCCCCGGCTTCCTGCTCGCGGGCGTCGGGTTCGCCCTCGTGATGTACGCCCTCAGCGAAGGCCCGTCGCATGGCTGGGCAGCACCGGACATCCGTGTCGCAGCACTCATTGGCAGCATCGCAGTCGCCGCATTCGTCGCGGTCGAGTTACGGGCAGCGGAACCGATGGTGAAACTCCGTCTGCTCGGCAACCGGCTTTTCCGCACGACCAATCTCGTCACACTCTGCGCGGCGGGCGGGTTTTCGGGCATCTTGTTCCTTGTGCCGCTCTTTTTGCAGGAGGGGCGGGGCGCATCGCCGCTTACATCGGGACTAACGACCTTCCCGGAAGCAATCGGCGTCGTCTGCTCAACGCAGATCGTCGCCCGCCTCTACCCGCGCATCGGGCCGCGCCGCCTGATGTCGGCGGGTCTCGCGTGGGTCGCCACCGCGATGGCGTCGCTTTGCCTCGTCGGGCCGGAAACCAGCCCGTGGCTGATTCGCGCCCTGATGTTCTGTATCGGCGTCGGCATGGCGTACGTCTTCCTGCCCGCGCAGGCAGCGGGCTTTGCGACTATTTCGCGTGCCGAGACGGGGCGGGCAGCCACCCTCTCCAGCGTACAGCGGCAACTCGGTGCCGCGCTCGGTGTGGCGGTGCTCAGCAGTGTGCTCGCCGCCGTCGGTCCGACTGTCACGACCGCAGCGGGCGTGCAACCGAACATCACTGCCTATCACATCGCCTTTCTTACTGCCGCTGCGTTCGCCGCCACGGGCGCACTCGTCGCCCTCAATGTCCCCGACTGCGACGCCGCCGCGACGATGCGCCCCCGCACCACTCATCTGACCGAAACCCCGTCCGAAACCCTCGTGCCGGAAGCGGGCTGAGCCGCACGCCACGCACGATGACCCGATGGCTACGCCGGACGGTCTTCTCCCGCCCGCATGTCAGCGAACGAGGGATAGAGACGCAGACGGAGATCGCCAATCACGATCTCTTGGCGGGCGGCGTCGGGCGACACGCCGGGGGTCGTCGCGTCCTGTAGTCGGGCGAAAAGCGTGCCGAGAGGGTTGCGGCTGTCGGGGTCGAACGGGCCATCGCCCGCGATGTGGAGCACCTGCGGCCAACTCCCCCACGCAGCGCGACGATCCGGCTCCGGACCGCCGACAAAGTGGGCAAGATAGCGACCGAGCACGAAGACGTAGACCTTCTGCACGCGGAATCGCTTCGCGGCACGCTCGTCGAAGCGAGCGAGCAGGTCGTCGGGGCCGTGGTGCTGCACCCACTCCAAG
The DNA here is from genome assembly GCA_038230615.1 of Thermomicrobiales bacterium. Classification (GTDB taxonomy): domain Bacteria; phylum Chloroflexota; class Chloroflexia; order Thermomicrobiales; family JALYUS01; genus JBBRMX01. Next base: position 12,046 of record JBBRMX010000050.1, read on the forward strand.
ATTGCTGATACTTGACGGTTGGCGCGGAGAAAATTGTCACGTTGCCGCTGCCGCTCCTCGACCGAACGTGCGAAAGGGTCTTGCGCCTTCAGTTCAAAGACGCCGAGTGTGCCGGTCTTGCGGTCGAACACGAGGGCGTCGAGGTCGGTGCGTGCCTCGCCGCTCCGCTTCAGTTCGACCCGCCCCGCGCTCAGCGCAAATCGTTTGTCCCCAAAGAGATGATACAGGTCGTGCCGGAACACTCCCTCGCGCAAGGTGGCGCGGTTATGGTACTCCTGTGCGTGGCGGCGGCGCAGTTCGCGTGCGAGAAAAAGCAACGGCTCACTGAGTAGCCCGCGTGCGGACCAGACCACCCGGTCTTTGTCGAGACGGATCAATGGCGGCGCGGCGCACCCCGGCAGCGCACTATGGTAGGCGGCGTTGTCGCGGTCGAGGATAAAGTGCGGGAGGGCTTGCCCGATCACTTCCGGGTCGGCATTGAGCGCGTCGGCGAGTGCCGCGATCATGCCCCGTTCGTTTTGGGGCGTGGGCAGATGATTGCTGCCGGGAGCGCGGCCCTCGTGTTCGCGGTACAGCCAGCCGATCAGCAGTGACAGGATCGCGGCGTACTGCGCGAACGTTGCGCCGCCGATCTCTGCGTCGTCCGGGTAGCTGCGTTGGGGAGCGAAGCGAGCGACGTGTGCCTGACCGAGTTGGCGATACTGATGTGCAACTGCCGGGTCACTCGCAGTATCCCCGTTGCTATGGAGCACACGAAGTTGGTCTCGCTCGACGCGGAGGGTAGCCATGTGCGGTGCCACTTGCCGCGCCACCTGCGCCGACCACCCATCGAAGTCGGCACGCTCGCGCTGATCGGGTGAGAGGCGTCGGCTCGTCGCCCACGCGACGAAGGTGCGGGGAGCGTGCTGCTGAAGTTGCAGATGACCCGATGCACACTGCGCCAAGACTGAGCCGGCGCGTGCCAACTGGTCGCAGTCGGCGAGGAATCGCTCGGCACGGTCGGCAGGAATACGGTCGGCAGAGAAATCGCCGTCCTCGTCGCCCTGCTGTTCTAGGCAGAACCGCAGGGAAAGATTCCAACCGGGTCGCGCCGCCTGTGGGAGATCGTCGGCGAATGCTGTTCTGTCCCCGACATGCAGCAGCGCGAGCAACGTACGGGTGCGTCCCGGCGGCAGCGTGGCGGCAACCTCAGTGCGGGTCTCTTCCAGCAATTGGTGGTACCTATCGAGTGGCGTCATCTCCTCATGCACCGCAACCACCCCTTTCACACCTACCGTATCACAATGGGAATATGACGCTGAGTGTGAGCGTGCGGAGACGTGCAGGATCGCCCGAATCCCTTGTGCCGGAGGCGGGCTGAGCCAAGTGTTCGTCAGGGGAAAAGCGGTGGGAGCAATGAAGCGATCTGCGTCTGATCCGGCACATCCCCCGCGTGATGGACCGCCGGGAAGCGATCGAGCATCTGCGCGGCAGTGTGGTGTGCAGGGCTGATCCAGCGCACCGTTTCAAGCATTGCAGCGTGCTGTGCCAGCAAATCCGGGTATTTCCAGATCGGTTCATTGTGGGAAACGCGATTACGCAATTTTCGCGCCTCGTCCAGTTGCGTAGAGATCGTCTGGCGATAGCGCATTTTCTTAGGAGCATGTAGGAAGATCGCAGAATGCGTTTTCTGCCAAATGATTCTCTCGTACTTCTTGGTAAAAAGTGCGGTCCAAAAACCAAAATTGAGTTCTGCGACGATACCTCCCGCGGAAAGCGGCTTACCAGCACGCTTGAGAGAGTCTTTTGCTTTCGCTACTGAATCCTGCTCTTGCTGCAACAAGAGCATACCGAACCACATCTCAGTGTTGCACATGCGTGTACACGCCGCATGAATATCGTTTCGAAGCGCGATTTCGAGGCAATGAATCGTCGGATAGAGTGCTTCGCATAGTGCGATATTCCACAGATACCGGGCGCAGATTGCGTCGTCTGTATCGCCGGGGTCTCTACGGTATGCCGCGAGACGGTCTTGTGAAACAGTGGCTTCAAATTGAGGGAAAGAGAAAGCCGATTCCAACGAAAAGCCACCCGTCTTCTTGACAGAATGTCTTCAAAAGTCTACAATTGTTGACATACACCCTAGGAACTCCTATCCCGCCCCCGAAAGTGGCGGTGACGACCCTAGGGTATTTTTCTGCCCAAATTCCGCGTGAAACAAAGACCTCGCGCTTTTTCACGCCGAAGAATCTCAAGACATACGCGGAGTATATGATGTTTGCACAAACTATGCAAGGCGTTCAGCCCCCAATATAAAGTGCGTACAAAGCGTCCGTGCATGTCGCCGTTGCCTGCACGGAACACCCTCTCCTGAGAATCTCAAGCGGCATCGGGTGGGTGGCAGTCTGCCCACGGGTGCGCCGTTTCCCATGCAGCGGCGGCACGCAACACCGTCGCTTCCGCGTATCGCCGCCCGACGATCTGCAACCCCACTGGCAAACCGTCTGCCGTCCACCCGCACGGCACGGTCGCGGCGGGCTGCCCGGTGAGATTGAACGGATAGGTAAACGCGGTCCATTGCCAGCCTGCGGTCGGCTTCCCGTCAATCTCCGCCGGGTGGAAACGGTTGAGCGCGAACGGCGGCACCGCGACCGTCGGCGTAATGAGCAGGTCGTACGTCCCGAAGAAGCGGCGGCAATGCTGCCAGAGTTCTTCGCGCTCCACCTCTGCCGCCATGATCTCGCCTACGTCCAGCCCGCGCCGCGCTTGCAGCGTGGCGAGCAGTTCGGGGTCCATCTGCACGCGGGCGGCGGGGTCGTCCACGAACGGCGCGTATCGCCCCGCAATTAACCCGTGGAAGAAGACATCAATCGCGTGCGCGGGGTCGGTAAAACCGGGGTGCGCCTCCTCCAGCGTGCAGCCAAGCGCGGCGAACTGCGCTGCCGCCCGCGTCGTGATCGCCCGCACCTCCGGGTCAACAGGCAGGTACCCGAAATCCGCGCTCCACGCCACACGCAGCCCCGCGATGCCCCCATCGCACGCCGCAACCCAATCCGTGCCGCTATCAGGCAACGAAAGGCGGTCGCCCTCGTGCGGCACGCCCATTGCGCTGAGCATCAATGCGCCGTCGCGCACTGTCCGCGCCATCGGGCCGAGATGCGCGACATCCAGCCCCCCGACGGGTGTCGGCACCCGACCGAACTGCGGCTTCAGCCCGAAAATGCCGCAGAAACTCGCAGGTGTGCGAATCGAGCAAACAGCGTCGCTCCCCGTTGCCAGCGGTGCCATGCCCATTGCTACCGCCGCCGCACCGCCCCCGGACGAGCCGCCCGGCGTGCGCTCCGCATCCCACGGATTGACGGCGGGCGGGCCGAGGCGGTTGTCCGTTGCGCCTTTCCAGCCAAACTCCGGCGTGTTCGTCTTGCCGACGATCACCGCCCCCGCCATCTTCAAGGCATCAACTATTGGGTGGTCTTCGTCCGGCACAAAATCCGCGAACAGCAGCGAGCCGCGCGTCGTACGGATGCCCTTCGTGTACGACAAATCTTTCACCGACACCGGGACCCCGTGCAACACACCCAAGGGGTCGCCGCGCAATACCGCCGCTTCCGCCTCCTGCGCCGCCCGCATCGCATACTCGTCCGCCACGGTGATGTACGCCCGCGTCGCACCGTTCAGGCGGTGGATACGCGCCAGCACCGCCTCCGTCACCTCGACGGGCGAAAGAGTCCGGGCGCGAATCAGCGCGGCGAGTTCGGTTGCGGGTAGCCAGCACAGCGCATCGTCCACCATCCGTATTTGCTCCTTCGTTTGCTGCTCTGCATCTCCACCGGTGAGGCGAGTATCGCACACGGCAACATCCCCCTGCCGCACGTTCGCTGGCATGGGTCTCGCATATCCCGCAGCACGCAGCACGCAGCACGACCGCTGCCGCATATTCACCGCGAACGACGAAGGGACCGCCGCCCGATGCCACATTCCGCCGATAATGCCGATAGTGCCGATAGCCACTCCCGTTACGACCGCGTTGCGCCGCTCTACGACCGCCTCGAAGCCACGTTGGAACGCACGACCTACCGCCGCTGGCGGGCGCAACTCTGGCGGCACGCCGAGGGGGAGCGGCTCCTTGAAATTGGCGTCGGTACGGGAAAAAACATTCCCTATCACCCGCACGGGCGAACACTCATCGGGATAGACTTCTCCGCACCGATGCTCCGGCAGACACGTCGGCGGGCGGCGCAATTCCCTGCGTCCCATCTTGCCCTCGCGCAGATGGACGCGCAGCATCTCGCCTTTCGCACCGGACAGTTCGATACCGTGGCGGCGACCTTCGTGCTTGGCTCTGTTCCCGATGTGCGGGGCAGTCTCGATGAGATACGCCGGGTCACGCGGCGCGGCGGGCGCGTCCTGCTCCTCGAATTCGCCCGCCCTGCGGGGCTGCGTGGGCGCATCACGGATATGCTCAACCCGCTCGTTCGCCTCGTCTACGGCGCGAATATCAACCGTGACCCGCTCGCGGCGGTCAGCGCAGCGGGCTTCGATGTCGTACACGTGAGTCGTTTCTGGGGCGGGATGGTGCTGCTCATCCGGGCGCGAGTGCCGTAACTCACACCCGCCGCAGATGCGCCCCCACGATGCACCCCGATCATCGCTACCAGCCGTATCCGCCATTATGCCCGCATTGCGCCGCTCCACAAGGCAACGGCGGCGCGAGTAATCTTGTTGCGCGATGCGGTTCCCTGCGAAACGGCTCAGTCCAACTCCCGCACCGGCGTCAGGAACCGCCACAAACAGAGCGCGAACGCCACCACGAGGATACCGTTCACTGTCAGCGCGGTTTGCACCCCGAAGAACCGCGCCAGCGTGCCGCCCTCCAAGTTGCCGATGGGCGTCAGCCCCCACACCATGCTGTACACACTCGCCACCCGCCCACGATACTGGTCTTCTGCCACCGTCTGAATCAACGTATCGTTCATCGAGCCGTACACGCTCGACAGCACCGTCTGCACAATGAGAATGGCGCACGACACCCAGAAGACCGACGACAACCCGAAGCACGCCAGCGCGATCCCGAACCCCGTCAAGCCGCCCAGCACAATACGCCCCCGGTGCCGCACGCC
>JBBRMX010000051.1:0-17071 GCA_038230615.1 Thermomicrobiales bacterium
CGGTGTAGAAGTTCCCGTTATTCCCTGCATCGAATCCGTAGGTGAGCGGGGTAGCGACGGTGCCACCGTTGGCGACAAAGTAGGTGTCAGCGGTCGGGTTCGCTGCCCCGACAGGCTGTGCGGTCTCCTTCATCGCCACCCCAACTGCCAACGCCGCTGCTGCTGCGATCAATCCCCGTCGCCCGACCCGCGCCGCGGCAGTGTCAGTGTCAGCGTCGGATCGCTCCTGTGATACCATGACACACTCCTTACCGTGAAAATGTATTTTGATGGGGCAATAGTATAATAGACATAGTAGTATTTCAAGAGAGCAGTACGCGGTCTGTTCCGGTCTCTCCGTCGGTTTTGACAGGTGCGCGAGATCGTCGGGCAGGATGTCGGGCGGCACGCAGGCATTCCCCCAACGGCATTGCCCCGCTTCCTCCCCCACGGAGAGAAGAAGCGGGGCAATGGCATACCCAACAATCGTACAACTGCACAATTCCTTACGTGGCGAGGGGGAATGCCTCCCGCAATCGTTCCCGTGCGGTCGCCCGCCCGCCCATCGCGGGGAGCATCGCGCCCGCCGCGCCCAACCCGAACGGCGGCATATTCGCGTAGATCGCCTCGTCCCGCCCCGCGTCCACCGCATACGTCTCGTGCCAGATACCGACCGTCCCATCGGTGCCAACCGCCCGGTTGAATTGCTGCCACGCGGGCAGATGCGCTGCATCGCGGCTCCGCGCATACCCTTCGAGATGTGCGAACGACCGCCAGTACTGCACCACCATCACCTCGCGCCAGCCCACATACGTCCGTGCGCCGAGCAACCCCATCTCCGGGTGCTGCGCCAGTTCGATCAGCATTTTCGGCATCGCCTGCGCGACCTGTCCCCATTTCCGCACTGCCCGCACCTTATTGATGCGCATCCCGATCAGAAAGACCACAAATGCTCCGTCTATCTCCGCCGTAAATCGCCCCGGTTGTATCGTTGCCATCGCAGTATCCTCTCTCGTTTTCGCCCATGTCCGACACAATCCAATCCTTCGCCGTCGTCGCTGCATTACAGCAGCATCCCCAACCCGTCCAGCGCGGCATCGTACGCCAGCGCGAGATCGGCGGGGATCGCCAGACCGGGCGGCAATTCGACCTGCGGCGGCGGCCCGCCCATCCCCGCCAGTTCCAGCGAAACCAACCCATGCACCGTCCCCCACGCCACCGTTGCCGCTGTGCGGGCATCAATCCCGCGCACGCCGCTCGCACGAATGAGATCGTCGTATCCCCGCCAGAGCGGAGCAAATGCCCGCGCCGCAATCGTGGACAGTTCTTCCTCGGTCGGCGCGAATTCCGGGATCGGGCGGCTGAACATGATGCTGTATTCCTGTGGGTGCGCTAACGCGAAGATGCGATAGACGGCACCCAGTTGCCGCAGGCGCGGGCGTGGCTCAGGATATTCGCGCTCTGCCGCCTCCATTGCGTCCGCCAGTTGCGTGAAGCCATCGGTGAACAGTGCGCGGGCAATCGCCTCTTTGCCGTCGAAATATTCGTACAGCGCGGGCGCACTGTAGCCGATTTTGCGGGCAATCCCCCGGATCGAAAGCGCGTTCGCGCCCTCCTCCGCGATAATCTCCTGCGCTGCCTGCAAAATGTCTTGCCGCATCTCGCTTGTGTGCCGTTCTCGCCGTCCCTTCGCCCCCACGCTTGCCACGTATCGTGCTCCTTCGTCTGGGTTATTCCCGCGCCCTCAGTCCGTGCAGTCTACGCGACCTGTGCCGTGTGCGGTTCGGTCGCCGCCCCCGTTGCCCCTTGCTGGCGTAGCGCGAAGGCAAAGGCAGTCCCCGCCACGATTACCACCGCGCCCGCCGCCGCCAGTGTCGCCGCATCGGGATGCACCACCGATTGCCCGCGCTCTGCCTGCCATGTGAGAATACCGATACCTGCCGCATACATCGCCCCGACGATGCTCACGAGACGACGCTGCGTCGCGGCGGCGAATCTCGTCCCCCGCCGCCCGACGAACCACCCCACCAGCGGCAGCACGTGCAGCGCATGCAGCCCGAAGAAGTGCGGGACGCGGAGGTCGCCGCCCACCGTGCTCCATCCCACCAGTGGCAGCCCCGCCCCGCCTTCAATCGTCCCGACGGCGTGCGCCCCGCTGTGCGGCAATCCTTGCCCCGCCTGCAATTCTGCGATCTGTGCGGCAGTCGGGAAGGTCATCAGAAACGCGATCCCCATGCCGACGACCGCGAGCAAAATGCCCCACCGGATGCCCCACGCCAGCCCGACCTGTCCGATGTGTTCCCGCAGCAGCACGATGCCGACGACGAGATTCCCCACCCACAGCAGCATAATCGCCACCCCCATTATGCTGAACACCATCGCATCGAACGGCGTGCCGGTGTTGAAGTGGCTCGTCGTGTTGCGGAAGACTTGCATAATAATCAGCACCATTTCCACCGCGAGCGCACCCGTAATCACCCATGCCGCGCCGCGTGCGATTCCCCGCCGCCGTTGCACGAAACCGAGCATCCACACCAAAGTAACCGAGTACAGCAAGATCGAAATCGCAAACTTCGCCGGCTTCAGCCACGCCGGTGCGCCCGTAATCACCCGTGGGTCAACGCGCAGCCCGATCAGCGTGCCAACGAGCGTCAGCACCATCGCCGCCCCCATCAGCGCAAGCGGCGCGTTGATGCGGAATCCATCACGGAACGTCGTGCGCGGGTTCGGGAGGGCGCGTATAAATGTGGGAGTCATTGCGTGTCTCCTTCGGTTTCAGCACCATCGAATGCGACGACGATGCACACAATCAGCGATACAGCGCGAGCAGCACGATCATCGCAAACCACAATGGCAGCACGAGCAGCCCGCTGAGAGAAAAAACCGTCGCCACGTCCCGCCTCCTTTGCTCTCGAACCATGCATGGGTGAAAGATCAATTACCTAACATCTATCTTATCTCCTAACGCCGTTAGAATATACGGCAACCGTGCGAATGTCAATAGGGTTTCTGCGTTCCGTACACTGTTCGGAAGTTGACGGGTGAACGTACGGCGGCTACCATCGCGGTGTCGTCGTCGCCGTTTCGCGTGGGGAGAATTGTTCGTGGCAACACCGCCGTTTATTGTTGTCGTCGCCTCGCCCGTGGAGGCGGAGCATATCGAGACGATCCGTGCTGCCGCACCTGCGGGCGTGGAAATCCGCTACGAACCGTCCTTATTGCCGCCGATGCGCTATGTCGCGGATCACGATGGGCCGCCGGAATGGTCGCGCTCGCCGGAAGACCAAGCCCGGTGGGAGGCGATGCTACGGGACGCCGATGCGCTGTGGGATATTGACCGCCGCGCCCGGACGCACCCGCGCACTTACGCCCCGAAAGTGCGCTGGATCGGGATGACCTCGGCGGGGGTGGGGCAGGGCGTGGTGCGCCTCGGTATTACCCCGGCGGACGGGATTACGATCACGACGGCGAGCGGCACGCACGCGGGGCCGCTGGCGGAATTTGCCCTCTATGGCATCCTCCATTTCGTCAAAGAGGGGCCGTATCTGGCGGCGGAAAAGGCGGCGCGGCAATGGCACCGCTACTGCTCCGATGAACTGACCGACAAGACACTTGTAGTCATTGGGCCGGGGAAAATCGGGCAAGCAGTGGCGCGGGCAGGGCATGGGTTCGGGATGCAGACCGTGGCGGTGGGGCGGTCGCACGCTGCGTATCCGCACTTCGATCGCACGACGCACCGGGACGGCATGGCGGACGCGCTGCGCGAGGCGGACGCGGTGGTGCTGACGACACCGCACACGCCGGAGACGGAAAATATCATGTCGGCGGAGATGATCGCGTGCCTCAAGCCATCGGCGATTTTCGTCAATATCGGGCGCGGGCAGTGCGTGGACGAGGACGCGCTGACCGACGCACTCGCTAACGGGCGGCTGCGCGGGGCGGCATTGGATGTTTTTCGGGCGGAGCCGTTGCCGCAGGAATCGCGGTTGTGGGACTTGCCGAATGTGCTCATCAACCCACACTCCGCAAGCACGGCGTACCGCGAGAATGAGCGGTTGGCAGAGTTGTTCGCGCACAATTTGCGCTGTTTCGTGGCGGGCGATACCGCCGGGATGCGGAATGTATTGGACATCGAGCGGATGTACTAATGTACTAATCTACTAAGGGGGCAGGGGGCGTCATGGTGACAGTGGAGGAGAGTTTCGTCAGCGCGGCGCGGGCGAAAGTGGCGCAGGCGGTGAACCACGCGACGGCGACCAACCCGCGCCCGAAGGGGCCGACGACGTGGCGGCAACTCGCCGTCCTCTACTGGTATTACGCGCCGCTGTTCAAGCTCGACCCGCTGTTGCCGTGGGCGCAGATGTGCCTTGAGACGGGGTTTCGAGACTACGGCGGCAGCGTCAACCCGAACGCGAACAATTACGCGGGCATCGGCGCGACGAGCAATGCCACAGCGGGGCTGACGTATCGCAGCCCGCAGTACGGGGTGCTCGGGCATCTCGTGCATCTCTCGTCGTATGTACACACGGGGCCGGTAAACGGGTATTGCACGAAGCGATACGACCCGCGCCTCGCATTTTGGGACGGTGCGCCATTGCTGCGGCATCTCGTGCGGACGCAACCGGAGGTGTACAACGGGCGGATGCTGCCGGAACGCCGCTGGGCGAACCCCGGCACGACCTACACCGCCTCCATCGCCCGGATTGCAACGGAGATTCAGGGGACGATGGGGTAGACATTCAGGATTGCGTTGATCAATCTGCAATTAGCGCAAGTTGCTCTAATCTGTCTGTCGCCTCCAATCCGGCTGCAGCAACTATTTCTGGGGGTAGCGGCAACCGGTCCATCGCACGTGGCTCAACCTTTATCGCTCCGTCACCATACGATTTTCCTACACGGGCAAGATTGGTCACGGTTTGTGAATAGTTGAGAACCGTCCAGAGAGCATCTTCGCTAATCCCGTCTCGACAGTAAATACAGAGAAACCCAGTTAAAGGAACGACCCCGGCATAGTTCCGAATAAATCGGACATTTCGGCGTCCTAAGTAGGCAAAGAGGAAAGGCGGCGGCTTCCGAATTTCCATTTTGTACCAAGGGTTTCGCATCCCGATAAGAGCGCGATCAGGTAATCTACGCCTCAGACCTTCTTCGAGATAGCACCGCACCGATGGCGGAAACTTCTCGAATGCCCGCCCATCTGGAGAGAACAGATAGGTTGGTCTTCCGGCATCGTCGAGCGTTTGCAGCGTGTCAGATGTAACTTCCGTTGCATCGCCTGCAATATCCCGTGTACGACCAATAGCACGAAGGAGAAATTCGTTTGGGATACCAATCTGCGTCGCTTGTGATTTAGTAAGGAAGAAGAAATCGTTATCTCCAGTGGCAATTCCACGCATGACTGATGCGAAATCAGCAAGTACCGAACCAGTATGTGTATCCTGCGGTGGACGTGACAAGCCTGTAGCCAAACCCTCAGTAAGAGTCCGACGATGCAGCGTAAGTGCTTTGAGCGGCGTCTGTATGAAATGAGAGCATACCCACGCTTTGAGATCATCTGTCTCTGGTTCGCCGCATTGCGCCCACCAAAATTCGCTCACTGGCTTTGCGTTTCGCAGCATTAGTACCACTGCATTGGTGTCAACACCGGGAAAAGGCGTTGCTTTCGGCGCAAACGTTATTACGGCATCAAGGAGGTAGTGGGTCGTGATCCATTTCCATAGTTTAGGCGCGAAGACACCTTCGACCGTGTCCGCAGGCATAATAAAAGCCAACCGACCTTCGGGCTGGAGAAGGGTGAGTGCGTGGATAAGAAAGTACACATGGTAGCCAGCGCGTCCATCAAGCGTGGTGTCGGTCACATACTTCACGTACTTCTGAAGTTGGCTCTTCGTCTCTTGAGTTAGCCGATGATGTCTGATGTATGGCGGATTCGCAACGATCGCTGCCATCGGCTCATTGGGTACTTCAGAGACAATATCGGCGTCGGACAGCGGAATTCCTTTACTCCGCGCTCCAAGAAGGAAATCACCGATATGAATACGGTCTACGTCTTGCTGTGTTAGCCCGTTCTGTCGTGCTTTTTCTATTATAGATGGATCAATCTCGACGCCAAGAAGTATGAGCGGTCGCTCTAATTGTTGAGCGACCACCTTTGCGGCACGGAAGAAGGCACCCTCGCCGACTGCGGGATCAAATATTGTCGTAGCCCCACCCGCCACCGCATAGGAAACCATCGCCTCAGATACCCAAGAAGGTGTCCAAAACTGCCCCTTCTCACGGAGTTCCTCTCGCTCCTCACCACTCGCGGGTAGTGTCTGATGGTGTGTGCGTTTGCTTGTCTTCATCTCTTGCTCTGTCTTAGTATGTCAATGGTTTCGTCTGTGATTGTCAATTTTCCTCCCTCAAACACTACAAACGGGAGAATGTGCCCATTCTTATCGGTGATGGCGGTTGCTTTGAGTGATGGTTCCTCGATAGAAGTTCCTATTGGATACGCATAATGGTAGTAAATCTTGTAAATATTCTTTGTTGTTGTCGCACCATTCGGTGCTTGAAATGTCTGCGAAGTTGCAACGATTTGCCCTCCCTCGATCAACTCAATCGCTCTGCGAAATGATAAACCGAATGCCACATCGAAAAAGCTATGCCAGATATGTATTGGCACGCCCGTTTGCTCCTGCCATTGTCGTAACGGAGAGATGTCTTGCTCCTTGATGATGACGGTAGGTAAAACGGCAGCTTTCTTCATACCAATTTCGCCGTTCAGCCGCCTTTGGGGTGTCATGGGAATGCCGAAGTCAGGCATCTGCTTTGCTCGCCACAGGCTGTTTTCACACTCGATAGCGATGACCGCATAGTCAAGGAGTGTCACCATGTTTGGGTGACTTTCTTGAGTAAATGGTAACTCCTCGATTCCACCTACGCGAGCAATGATTGCCTCAATTTCCGCTTTCCGATGAGCGGGGAAGACTAATAAGTCAGGACGTTTAATCTGACCTAATCCTGCCGCTTCAAGTCGTTCGAAGTACAATTCGTATTCGCGTACATCATTTGGAGCAACCCCGCTTGGACCGTACGGATAGCAAAGGAACTCGCCTGACTCGACGATTGCTTCCATCAAGCGTTTTTCGCTCCACACTCCTTGGGACCACCGCATAAGAAAGTCTGCCCCGCGCAGGCGGCGAGGATTGAGCCAGAAGTCCTGCCACGGTGCGGGCGGGTGTCCGTGCAGATTCTTCCAATGCTACTGATAATTCGCGTTCGAATGGATGATCGTAGCCCGTTTGTGCCCGCATAACGGTCCCTTTTCAAAAATCGAAATGTACGATCCTGATCGTGCGATCATATCATATCAATGTATCTTGCGAAGGTGCGTGAAAAAGGACGATATAGTAAGGGATGCGACGGTCACACGAGGGACAAAAAACATTGGGTCGGGAAACATCCGAACAATTCAGCACGCGCCGCTGCGAGCGCATGTAGGGGAGAGGAGACGGGAAACCCGACTGTATGGGCGGAACGCGCGGGGTGTCGCGCCCCGTCCCAGCATTAGGCAGGGGCTAGAGTTCCGGGTGGCGAAGGGAGAGAATGCGGTAGGTGATGAAGAGTGCTGCCAGTAACGCGAACGCGATGCCCACTGCGACCCGGCTGACTGCCCAACGGTGCGTCACAATCGCCCGCCCCGTGAGACCGCCCGCCGTCGCCATCGCCGCGAACACTAGCACGGAAAAGAGGGCGAGGATGCCCTCGAACTGCTGGATGTCTTCGCGCTGGGCGGCGGTGCCTTTCCATCCGGCGTCGCCCAAAACGCCACGCGCATTCGTGCTCGATATTTCTCTACAGAAAGGACGCGACGGGTGCGGTTGTTGTCGCTGAATGTGAACCGGGCGTCGGCGGCGCGGGCGGTGTTGCAGGTGGCGGCGGTGGCGACCTATACACCGGACATCGTCGCGTTGCACGAGGTCGGTACCGGGCAGATCGGGGTATACCGTACTGCGCTGGCAGCGGCGGGGTTATCGTTCGTCGTGGACAGCGTGGGCGCGGTGCCGCCGCCACCCGCCGAGACGAAACGCCGCGCCGCCGTGATTGTTGCGAGCCGGTGGGCGTGCGCGGCGGTGGACGGGTTGCCCGCACGGGTGCCATGGCGGGAGCGGGCGGTGTCGGCGGTGGTGGATTCGCCGTGGGGGGCGGTGACGGTGCATTGCGTCTATGTGCCGGTGGGCACGAGTGATAAGGCGGCGAAGCACGGGACGATGCGCGGGATGTACGATGCACTGGCGGTGCCGCACGCGGGGCATCGCATCCTGTGCGGCGATTTCAATTCGCCGCAGGAAGAATACCCGGACGGCACGATTCGCCCGTTCGGGCGCGGGGAGATGGCGCAGGCGGAGCACGATGTATTGCGCGGGCTTGCGGCGCACGACCTGCCCGATCTCTACCGTGCCGTGAATGGGTACCCGGCGCACGAAGGAAGTTGGTATTCGCCGCAGCGCAACAACGGCTTCCGGCTCGATCACATCTTCGCGTCGCGGTCATTGGGGGGGCGGGAGTGCGGGTATCTCCACGCATTCCGTGCCGTGCCGCCGGAGGGCGGACAACGGCTTTCGGATCATGCGGCGATGCTGGCGGTCTTCGCGCCGGAAGGGTAGCGGTCGGTCGTCGGCGTATCCCGGATCGCACATGCGGGATGCGGAAACCGTGGCGGCGACGGGGCTATGCCGTGCGGGGTGTCCGCGCCAGCCACGCCCGGATGTCCGGTTCGTGATCCTCGTGCAGGTGCAGGTAGGAATGACCGAGGACGATTTCACCGAGCGGGCTGCCGTGCATCCACGCGAAGCGGTGCGGATCGGTGAGGACTTCTTCGGGGGTGGCGGCGACGGCATCGTGCAAGGCGAGGAATTGCGCGTCGGTCTCCGCGAGGATGTCGGCAAGGGGGCGGTCGCGGTCGGCGGCGTAGGCGTCGGCATTGATGGCGTCTACGTCGGTTTCGTCGCGGACATTGGCGGGAAGAACGGGGTCGGTGCTGTCTCGCCCCGCGATCATCCGTGCCACGCTCCACCGCCGCCAGTAATTGAGGTGCGCGGCGACATCCTTGAAGGTCCATGCGCCGTTATTGACGCCGGGGATGTCTGTGCGATCCGCGCCGACTTCAGCGACGAGTGTGTGCCAGAACTGTTGCTCGTCCGCGATGAGGGCGAGCATTTGCGCTTTGGTATCGAGGGTGGGGTAGTTCATCGTCATTGGGTGCCTCCCGCACTGCGTGCATGATACGATACAGGCAGTACTATCGCATTTGCTGCGGAGGTGGACAAATGGCGGCACACGCGGAACACCCCAAAATCTCCCGACGCGCAGGCATTCATATCCCGCAGACTACCGGGGAGCGTGCGGCGGACGCAGTCGCGGCGGCGATGGGATCGTGGCGGTTCATCATCATCCAGACGGCGATTGTTGCGGCGTGGATCGCGTTCAATATCATTGCGGTCGTGCGGCGCTTCGACCCGTACCCGTTCATCCTGCTCAATCTGCTTTTTTCGACGCAGGCAGCCTACGCCGCGCCCGTCATCATGATGAGCCAGAACCGCCAAGCGGCGAAAGACCGGCAGCGCGACGACCACGAGGCGGTGACGGTGGACGAGACTGCGGGCATTGTCGCGCAGATGCACACGAACACGCAGGACATCCAGCGGCTCGTGCGTGAACAGGCGGCGATGCTCGCTGCACAGGATTGCGTGCTTGCACAGCAGACGGAGATGCTCGCGTTGCTCCGGGAACACATGACGCAGCCGGACGCGCCCGCCGCCGCCGAAATCGGGCGATAGGGGCAAGAGCGGGACGCTTCAGGGGTACAGATACGGTTGCCCCGGTTGCGGTACTTGCTCCACGGCGGTCGCGGCGACTGTTGCGATCTGTTTGCCGTCCTTCGCGACGACGGCGATGGTGCCGGTAATCTGTACCCATGTGTCGCGGGGAGGCGGGGATTCCCACCGGACAGGGAGGGTGACGGCATTGCCGTCGGCGGTACAGCAGACGATGACGAACCGCGCCACACTGAAGTAGCCGTCTCCCATACCGCCATCGCCCCGCGCCACGAAGCCAACGAGCGAGACGGGCTTGCCATTGAGGGTGCGGGTATCGGCGGTCTGGAAGGTAGCGGTTGTCCAGTCGAGCAGGGTCCAGCGCGTCGTATCCTTGCCCAAATCGGCGGCGGAGCGGACTTTGCCCGCCGTGGAGCCGGTGTTGCCGGTGACGGTGCGGGCATCCACTGCTGCCGAACCGAGCGGGCGGGCGGGGACGAGCAACGCCACGAGCAGCGGCACCGCCATGAGTGCGTAGCCCGCCGCCTCCCCGACCCGCGAGGCATGGTGATGGTCTGCACCTGCGTGGAGATGCCGCCGCTGCGCCCCGCGCCGCACGAGCCAGTCGAGCCCCGCGATGTAGCCGAGGACGATCAGCGCGACGCCCGCCGCCGCGATCAGCCGCGCATAAATGCCGTTGACGTAGAGCAGCACATCGCCGCGTACTACCTTCGTGACGAGCACCATACCGAGTGCGAGCAGCAGCACCATCCGCAGCATCGCGCCCCACCGGATGCGGTAGGGTTGTGGCGTGGCGGCAGTGGGGGCGGGCGGGCGATTCATTGTCTATCCTTAAATGCGATAAGAATGTCTTGGGCGAGAAACGCGCACGATTGCGTGACCTCGTCCGAATCCATCAGCCCTTGAGTGGCGCGGGCTGCCATGCATGATCCGGGGGCGCTCTCTTCCGCAAACAGGCGGTCGAGAAACCCTATTGCATCGTGACATACGCTCTCTGAGCGCGGATCGGACAGGAAACGCTTCAACATCTGGACGAATACGCTGGTGTCGAATGCTTGGAGCAGGCGGAGAATATCGAGAGCATCCTTATCTTCTCGCCGCGATGCGCTCTCTTTACGATCATGGATTTTGTGCAGTTTTGCAACGAGAAGCGCGGTCGGTCCCGCGACATGGACTGAGCACGAGCGCGGATCGCGTTGATCGAGCGACTGGATACGCATCAGGCTTTTGTCGAGCAATGCTCCTTCTAACCCCGGCGATTTGCGTGCGATGTCGTTTCCATGATCGGGTAGGCGGGCTTTTCGCTTCCCCTCGACGCTCACGGCTGCGGGTACCAGTAAATCTACTGTCGCAGTCGGATGCCCGTTCGTCCATACACCGACTGCACCGGCGACCACTGTGAAACCCGCATCGCGCAATACGTCGTCCAGATGGGGTTGGGCGGCAAGAATAGCGGGGTCGAACGCAATGTCCGCGTCCATCGTGAAGGGAGAAACGGCGAGACCACTCTCGGGTATATGAAGATACACCGCTTGTGCGCCCACAAGGATGAGCGCGTTATGATGCGGATAGAGTGCCTCCAATGTATCGAGTAACATGCGACGCGCCTCGATATAGAGTACGTCATTTTCGCCAAGCATGTTCGTTCCTCTCCATCCACTGAAGCAATTGTTCTGCTTCTGATGGCCCGCGTCCCGAACCACTCAGTAAATCAACCGCCACTTGTGACAAACTCGCGTATATCACGCCGTCAATTTCCGTCGTCCGCTCGAATGCGACCGGATCAAAGGGCTTGAGGAGCAGGACATTTGCGCCGCGATCTGCGGGGCGCACATGGAGGTGCACCGCAGCGGCGTTGATATTTTCGACATAGAGCGTCGCAAGACGAGGCGGCGCGGTCGGCGCGAATTGCGATCCAGCAAGCGATCCCGTCACTGCGTACGGCATAGCGAGTGTGTGCAGGTTACGGACGAGGTCATCAATGCCGCGTGGCGCAAGAAACGACTGCGAAGTATTCGCGGCGAGGAGGGAATACTCGTGGCTCCAACGGTGGATCAGCGGGGACCACAGGACATTTTCTATCGTCCCGGTGCCACTTTTCATGACGAACGCCTCTCGCTCCAGCAGTGCGGCAACACGCGAGATGGAAGCGATGGGAGTCTGCGACTTTCCCGCGAGCTGCCGCACCCCGTAAGGCGGGATGAAATCACAGAGCGCCCGCACAACTCGCCCTGCGGCACGTCCTTTCAGCGAGAGCAGCGGGCGGTGCTCACTCCATGGATTCTCGTTCGCACCCGCATGTGACAGAAAAAGCGCGGGGCGTTGCAGCGCGATCCGCACATTTCCAGTCGCATCCGCGTAGCCAATTCCCATCTCGGTGAGCAAGTCTCGCGTCCTCAGTGAGAGGAAAGGGCAAAGGACGAGGGCATACGCATAGTCGTTGGATGCAGCGACCTGCTCGGATACCGTGCGAACATGACTGGGGGGGATTTCTCGTTTTATTCCGATGCCAATCTGCGCGGACACACCGTACGGGTCCGCGATAGTGAGCACTGCATCGAGACGAGAACCGTCTTTTCGTGGGTGCAACGATGTGGCGTGTACGTGCCAATCGGATGGGAGAATACCGCATAGATTCTTGCACACCAAGTCGAGCAATTCGTCTTCACGCACGCGCTCAGACCGATCAAGTGTTCCAGAAAAATCCGTGTTCGACATGATGCGGTACATAGCATTTTCTGGAACACTTGTCAAGTCTCGCGAGATGAGAAATCGCACGGACATACATGCAGGGTGTTCTCACGACACATTAAGATTGATCGCCACGGTCGCCAACAGCACGAGTTGGGCGGCAAGAACGACCATGATGGCGACGGCGCGGCGGTTGAAGACGGTGAGGAACATCAGCGTGCTTTTGATGTCCACCATCGGCCCGAAGACGAGGAAGGCGAGAATCGCGCCGGTGGTAAATGTCCCCGCGAAGGTGAGCACGAGGAATGCGTCCACCGTGCTACACACCGAGAGCAGCACCGCCAGCGCGATCATCACGAGCACGCCGCGCACGGGGGACTGCCCGATGCCGAGCAATGCCTGACGCGGAATGGCGGTCTGCATCGCGCTCGCCAGTAGCCCACCGATGACGAGGAACTTGCCCATCTCGAAAAACTCCAGTGCGCTATGTTCGCCCACGGCGCGGAGTTTCGCGCCCCACGAGGCATCGCGCAGATCGCGCTCGGTGGTGGCGGGCGAGAGGCGTGCGCCGCGCCCCCGCCCGAACTCCGCGATGACGACGGGCGCGGGCGCGTAGCCCATCGCTTCCGGCGCGGCTTTGAGCAGCGTTTCGGGGTGTGGGTGGCAGGCGAACGCAATGCCGACTGCCGCCGCAATCGCCAGCGTCAGCCCCGCCCGCCATGCGACCATGCGCCAGTCACCGCCGAACGCCGCCCATGTGCTCCACAACACAATCGGGTTGACGACCGGCGACGCGAGCAAAAATGCCACGCCCACGCCCACCGGCGCACCCTTGTTGAGCAGCCGCCGTGTGACTGGCACCACGCCACACTCGCACACCGGAAAGAGCAGCCCCAAGAGTGTCCCTACCAGCGGCCCCGCGATGCGGTGGCGCGGCAGGAGGCGCATGACGGTTTTGTCCGACACGAAGACGCCGATGCACCCCGATACCAGCACGCCCACCACGACGAACGGCATCGCCTCGATAAAAATGCCGAGGAAGACGGTGGCGAAGGTCTGCACCGCCGCCGTGCCGCCCGCAACGCGCAGCACCGCCGCCGTCACGACGACCGCCGCGCCTGTGCCAGCGAACACGAAGCGATCCGCCCGCCGTCGTGCCTGCGGGAGCACTTCCCGCACGGGCAAGGATGGCATCGGTTGCGGATGGGGTGGGGTGATCTGTCGCACGCATCGTCCTGTCGCTACGCCGCATTCCTGCGCGTTAGTCTACCACCCCGGCGGTAGGGCAGTCATTGCGATACTGCCGTGCCTACCGTATTGTTGCGCCATCAAAATACAATGTTCGTAGCAAGGAGTTTGTCATGGCACAACAGGAGCGATCCGACACTGAGACTGGCACTGCGCGGGTCGGGCGGCGGGGATTGATCGCGGCAGCGGCAGCGTTGGCAGTCGGTGCGGCGATGAAGGAGACCGCACAGCCCGTCGGGGCAACCACCCCCGGCACCGACTTCGTCGCCAACGGTGGCACCGCCGGTAGCCCGCTCACCTACGGATTCGACGCGGGGAGTGCGGCTGCCGGGAACTTCTCCACTGGCGTCTACGGCAAAGGCAACATCAGCGGCGTCAACGCGGTCGGCACGAACGGCCACGGCGTCTACGCATCCACCTACGCTGCGCCGGGTAGCAGCGCAGCGGGCGTCCGCGGCAATGGCAACGGCAACGGCACCTACGGCGTCGCCGGCTACGGCATCTTTGGCGGCACCGGCGTCTACGGGTTCGATTACAGTGGCACGGGCGTCTACGGCTCCTCCACCTCCGGCAACGGCGTCTTCGGCACAAACAACACCAACACGGCGGGCAAAGCGGGCGGCTATTTCTCCACCACCGCGAGCGGCGGCACCGGTGTCGCGGGGCAGGTCTTCGCCAATGTCACGGGGGCTGCCGCCTTCGTCGGGGCTGCCTCGGCAGGGAATTATGCCGCGTATTTCACGGGCGAGACTCACATCGTCGGGAATTTCTTCGTCTCCGGTGGTGCGAAGGGAGCGGCGATCAAACATGCGGACGGGACACACCGGGCGGTCTATTGCGAGGAAGCCCCAGAGAGTTGGCTGACGGATTACGGACAGGCAAAGTTGGTGGGTGGCAAAGCCGACGTGAAGATTGATGCCGAGTTCGCAGGCATCGTGAAAACCGACAATTATCTTGTCTTCACATCCCCGGAAGGCGACAGCAACGGCTTGTATGTGACAAACAAGACGGCGCAGGGGTTTTCAGTGCGCGAGCAGAAGGGCGGCGCATCGTCACTGGTCTTTTCGTACCGCATTGCGGTGAAACGGAGCGACATTGCGGCAGGGCGGCTGGCGAAAGTGACACTGCCGACGCACGTCTTGCTCGACAAACTGCCCGACGATCTCGCACATCCGCCGCAACCGCCGTCGCCGGAGAAGCGGACACCACCCCAACCGTAGAGAGACGGGGATGGACACCGGGCGACCTCTACGCATAGCGGTCATTTAGTCTAGTGTAAATAATGACGCAAATCGTTGCACTCGCGCAGCATTCGTGATACTTACTCACGTGCAGACATGACAAGGATGATGCGCGAGATGTACGATACGGAGAGGAACTGATGACAGAACAGCGTGAGACGGAACGGGACGCGGCGCGGGTCGGGCGGCGGGGGTTGATTGCGGGCGCGGCTGCCCTCGCTACCGCCCTCCTGATGAAAGAGACGGCGCAACCCGCCGCCGCCGTCGGGCCATACACCGGCGGCACCGGCGGCACCGCCCTCATCATCGGCGCGAACCCCAACGCCGGCGGCACTGCGAACACCTCCGACGAACCCACCTTCCTCCTGCGTGACAGCGGCACGACGCTCGGCACCAATCTGCTCGGCACCTACACGGGGGCCGGGTTGCTCGCCCTTGGGCAGGATAACGGCGACGGCATTGTCGGCATCGCGGGGGACTTTGACGCCAACGGTGTCACCGGCAATACCGATACCGGTTACGGTGTGTACGGGGTCGCGGACGCCGGCGATGCGGTGCATGGCGACAGTGGTACCGGCGTGGGTGTCTACGGCAGCAGCGACAGCGGCCCCGGTGTCTACGCCACCTCCGACACCTACCTCTCGCTGCTCGTAGAGGGGGGCGCGTCGTATCCCACTGCGGAGATCGTCTCGTTCGGTCCCGCCCCCTCCCTGCTCGCGATCAGCCCCTTTAGCATCGGGGCATTCGCTGCCGGGGCTGCGGGGGGAATCGTCGGCACGAATCAGTTCGCCTTCATTGCGCGGGCAGGTGCGAACAAACCGAACATCCTCACGCCGCCCGCCGGTCCCGGTGTCAGCGGCTATTCCAGCAACGACCAAGCAGGCGTCTACGGCACCTCGGTCGGCGGCAGCGGCATTATGGGCGGCACCGAATCCGCTGTCCTCGGCACGGCGGGCGTCTTCGGCTATTCCACTGTCACGAACGGTACCGCCGTCCTCGGTCAGGTTTACGGCACCCCCACCGGCGCGGCGGCGGTTGCCGGGTCTGCCCCGGCGGGCAACTTCGCCGGATTCTTCACCGGCGATGTAGTCGTCACCGGGTCGCTCATCTCGGGCGGGGCAATGCGTAACGCGATCACACATACCGACGGTTCCTCCCGCACGATCTACGCCGAAGAAGCCCCCGATGCATGGTTGACCGACTACGGGCAAGCCAAACTCGTTGGCGGCAAGGCAGATGTCAAACTCGATCCCGACTTTGCCGCCATCGTCAAGACCGATACCTATCTCGTGCTGCTCACGCCCGAAGGCGATTCGAGCGGGCTGTATGTGACGAACAAGACCCCGCAAGGGTTTTCGGTGCGCGAATCGAAAGGCGGCGCATCCTCGCTCGTGTTTACCTATCGCATCGCCGTGAAACGCAGCGATATTCAAGCCACACGCCTGGCGAAAACTACCGCCACGCAGCGTGCAGCCCTCCTCACCGCCCCCACACTTCCTCCCAAGCGCACCGCGCCCACTGCGGTCTCGCTCGCGCCCCGTACGCACACCGTCCGCGCCAAGCGCAGGAAGCCATAGCACCGCACGGTTCCTCGCCTCTCCCTGCGTACCAGCGCGGGGAGAGGTTTTGTCGTTCCTGCATCCCGAACCCGGCATCCCCAGCACCCGTCCGTACAGTGGCGATGCCGGGGGCGCATCGGGAGAATAGTTCTTGTATTTGTTTCTTGCATCGAGTATAAGAGGTGAAGTGTTTAAAAAAAAGCGGTCTTGGTAATTGATAGGAGCGGCCAATGCACACACGCACAGATTCGACAACGACGCCAACATCCGATGCGGCACCGGCAGTGGGGCGGCGCGGGCTGATCGCGGGCGCGGCAGCACTCGCAACGGCGATCCTGATGAAAGAGACGGCGCAACCGGCGGCGGCGTACGTGGGCGGTACGGCGGGCAATGCCCTCATCCTCGGCGCGAACAGCTACACCGGCAGTGGGGGGCCGACTGTGCCGAACACCGCCGACGCCCCCACATGGATCGTTCCCGCCACCACCCCGACGGTTGGTGGCAACCTCGAAGTCGGCTATCACAACCTCACCAA
>JBBRMX010000052.1:0-17025 GCA_038230615.1 Thermomicrobiales bacterium
CGGTCACTATCGGCGGCGATTGCTTCGAGGGCTTCGCGGGGGAGTCGGTCATCGTGTCGGTTCCTTTGGCGGTTGGACGAGTTCGATCAATACCCCCGCCCCTCCTACGGGATGAAGGAAGGCGACAGGCCAGCCATGCAGACCGAGGCGCGGGGCGTTGTCCACTAATCGTACACCCGCTGCCCGCAACCGCGTCAATTCTGCCGCAATATCCGCCACCGCAAATGCGACATGGTGCAGCCCTTCGCCCCGCTTATCGAGCCACCGCGCCGCCGCACCGTCACCCACAGGCGTAAAGAGTTCCAGCGATTGCCCCGGTTGTCCCGCAGGAAGCACGAGTGCACGGATACCGTGTGCGGGCGCATCGAACATCGCGCCCGCGCTAAATCCGAGCATCTGATATGCCGCCGCCGCTGCGTCGAGATCGCGCACAATAATGCCGATATGATCAATGCGATAGCCGGGGCGGGCAGCGAACGATACCGCCCCGGCGGAAAACGCCTCGTCCATCGTCCGCTCCCTCATGCAAAAGAACGTAGGGGTATACCAGCCGCAATGCTTCCTACCACACCAGTCACTGGGGGGGGAGACGGGGACAAAAACTACCGACGCGCCCGCGCCGCCCGCCGAATCGGGATACGCGCTGTCAGCGTGTCCACATCGGTGTACTGCGTCGGCGAAATCGTCACCTCGATCCCGTCGCGGTCCACATCGAGACGGCGCGAAAGCACATCAATGAGATCAGACTGAATCGCCGCCATCAGCCCCGGCGATACCCGCATCTGGTCGCTAACCAGCACGACCTTGAGCCGCTGTTTCGCCACTTGGCTGCTCGCCACGTCCGGCGCGGGTTGTTGTTGCCGCCCGAAGCCGCGCAGAAATCGCATTCTCATCCCTCCGCACTACTGCCCCTATACCCGTGCGAACCCCAAAGCCTTCATCAACCGTCCCATCACCCCCACCGGTGGCTGCTGGAACGAAGGAAACGCAACTTCTTCGCCCTGCAAGCGGCGGGCAATATCCTTGAACGCCCGCCCCGCTGCCGAATACGTATCGAAAACCGCCGCCTCGCCCCGGTTTGTGCTCGTGATGATGGATTGATCTTCCGGCACCACGCCGATCAGCGCGATAGCGAGGATTTCCTCCACATCGGGAATATCCATCATGTCGCCACGTAACACCATCTCCGGGCGGAAGCGGTTGACGATCAACTGCGGCGGGGGGATTTCCGCCGCCTCCACCAGCCCGATAATCCGGTCTGCATCGCGCACCGCCGACACTTCCGGCGTCGTCACCACCAACACCCGATGCGCCCCCGCGATGGCATTGCGGAACCCCTGCTCGATCCCGGCAGGGCTATCCACCAGCACAAAATCGTGCGTCAGCGCGAGTTCCTGCGTCAGTTCCACCATCTGTTCGGGCGATACCGCATCCTTGTCGCGGGTCTGCGCCGCCGGGATGAGTGAGAGATTCGGGAACCGCTTGTCGCGGATCATCGCCTGCCGCACGCGGCAATTCCCCTCGATCACATCCACGAGATCGTACACGATGCGGTTCTCCAGCCCCATCACAATATCGAGGTTCCGCAACCCGATATCGGCATCAATCAACACGACATCGCGCCCCCCCATTGCGAGCGCAGTGCCGATATTGGCGGTCGTCGTCGTCTTGCCGACGCCCCCCTTGCCCGATGTGATCGTGACGATCTGGCCCGCCATACGCGTTCCCCCCTTTTCCCACAGTCTCCACAGGCAATGCGCGATGCGCGGTGTGCGGTCGTCGGTTCAGCGCAAAATCGGCACATCGCGCCCGCCGTACCACGGCACGACCACCAATTCCCCGCCGTCAATATGCGCGATAGATGGCCCGTCGCCCATCGTCGGCGCACCCGGCACATCTTTTGGGTTCGCCTCGGCGGGCCGCCCATAAATCGAGCCGATTCGCAACTGCGTCGGTGTCATCGCAAGCGCGGCAACGATGGCGGAAGTGTCGCCCAGAACCCCCGCGTGAACAACCCCGCGCAATGCCCCGAAAACAACGATGTCCCCCCACGCGGTCAGTTCCGCGCCCGCATTCACATCGCCCACTACCGCGAGATGCCCCGGATGATGCAGCGACATCCCGGAGCGAAATGTCCGCCGCACGTAGCGCACGGAGAGTTCATCGCGGGGTGTCGTGGGAACATACTGCTGCAACGTTGGATGGAGTTCGTCGCCGCGCTGCGGCGGCTGCGGCATCGCACTGAGCGGGCTAAATCCGAGCGAACGAATCGTCGAGCGGCTCTCAAAACCCGTCGCCGTCACCGTTCGCAGCGTGATGCCGCGCTGCGTCAGCACCTGCGTCAGCACCTTCAGTTCGTCCGCCTCTACAGCGCGGGTGCCATAGTCCAACACCACGTCCGCCCCTTGAAAAAATCCCTCCGCCGAGGCGATTCGCTGCGCGAGCGAAAGCGCGACTTCCCGCGTCGTACCGCGCTCCGGCAGGACGATCACCAAACCGTCCTGCGTGCCGCGCACGACGATCCGGGGCAATTGCATCTGCATTTCACTCATCGCTCGCCTCCCAATCCCGGTCGAAACCATCCTAGGTGCGGCGCGAAACGCCCCGCGTTCGCCCGTTCCCTATTTGTTTTTCCGGCTGAAGTATGCCGCCAGCATCTCATTTGCAACCGGGGCGGCGTAGGTGCTGCCCTCGCCCCCACCCACGATCAGCACCGCAACCACGACTTCCGGGTTCACATACGGCGCGAACGCCGTGAACCATGCGTGTTGATGCTGATAGATCAACGGCTGCCCCTTGATCGTAGACTTGACGTACTCCCCAAACTCCGCCGTCCCCGTCTTCCCCGCGATCTCTACCGGCAGTTTGAATTTGTCCTTCGCCGTGCCGTCGGTAATCACTTTTCGCATCCCTTGCCGCACCACCGCGAGATGCTCTGGCTTCGTCAGCACGGTACGCACCGGCTTCGTGTCTGCGGTACGCAAGACATTGCCGTCGTTGTCCAGCACACGCCGGACGACATGCGGCCGCACCACTGCGCCATCGTTCGCAATCGCGGCGGTCGCAACCGCCATCTGCATCGGCGTGCAGGTGAAATAGCCCTGTCCAATCGTGACATTGATCGTGTCGCCCAATGACCACGGATCGCCCTTCGGCTGCTTGGCGGATTTCGTAATCGTCTCTTTGTAATCGGGCGACGGCACGGTGCCTTTCGCCTCCCCGAACAGATCGGTCACACCCGTCGCAGCACCGAACCCGAAATCGCTGAGATACTGGTCCATCTTCTCGATGCCCAGCCCCTCGAAATCGTGCCGGATTTCGCCCTTGTTCGGCATATACTCGTAGTAATGCAGGTACTTCCCCGTGTTCGGGTCGAGTTGATGCGGCGCACCCACATTATAGAAGTAGATGTCGCACGAGTTCGCAATCGCATCAATGACATTCTGCGGGCCGTGGATGCCCGCGCCCGCCTTGCTGATCCAGCACGGTTTCGGGTTGCGGGCGCGTTCGTCGAGCGATTCCGGCACGTACAGATTGCCGAAACAGTTGTACGTCGTCGTCGTTTTGAGCGTACCTTCCTGCAACCCCGCCGCCGCGAAAAAGGGCTTCAGGGTACTTCCCGGCGCGTACACCTCGTTGATCGCCTTATTGAGCATCGGCTTCTTCTTGTCGTCACGCAGGTAGGCATTGATCGCTTTCGTGTCGCGCCCGTCTACAAGAATCTGGTTGTTATAGGACGGCATGCTGACCATCGCCAGCAGTTCCCCGGTGCGCGGGTCAAGCATAATCGCCACCGCAGAATGCACTTCGTAGCCGGGGTCTTTCTCCTGCGCGGCATTCTGCGCCAGTTGCATCTGCTTCTTGAGCGCGTCCGTCGTCGCCTTCTGCAACCCGATGTCAATCGTCAGTTCCATCTTCGCGCCCGGTTCCGCCGGAAGAAGGCGCACCGTCCCCCGGTCTACCTCTTGGCTATCCACGAAATAGAAGCGTGTTCCTGCCTTCCCGCGCAGGTCCCCCTCCATCGCCGCCTCGATGCCCGCACGCCCGATCAGATCGTCGCGCTGGTAGTTTGGCTCCTGTGTCGCGGGGTCTTTCACGATGTCGTCGTCCAGCACCGGACCGATGTAGCCGAGGATATGCGCCATCAGTTCGCCCGCCGGATAGGAGCGCGACAAGACCGATTCGTCCACGACCATGCCGGGAAAATCGTTCGCGTTCGCATCGAGCGCGAGGGCAACCTGCTTGTCCAACCCGCGATACACGAGCGTCGGGCGGTCGGCGTCGGGCTGGTTGTAGTACGAAACGAGCCACTCCGCGTGCCGCAGAAACCGAATCCCCGGCACATCGCCAAGCACCGGACGCAGTTGCTCGATCTCCTGCTTCGTATAATCTTTCGCCAGCAGAATCGGGTCGGTATTCTGCGTCCGGGTGAGCAACGCGGTCAGCGTCTCGGCGTCAAAATCGCTGTATTGGTCCAGCCGCTTGGCGAGATCCGCGCTCTGCGTACCGAGGCCCTTGAGACCGAGCGGCTTGACCGTGATCGCCCACAGCAACGGCACGTACCGTTCTACCTCGACAAACATCGCCTCACGCCGCGCAAGATCGGCGGGCAACTTGGAGCGCACAAGCGAAAGACCGAACACCTTTCGGTTTTCCGCCACAGTTTCGCCGTTCCGATCCACGATAAGCCCGCGTGGGGCTTTTACAACCTGTTTGCGGATGGTTTGCTGCGTCGCGGAATCGGTCGTGCCGTCATGATGTTGCGCGAGTTGCAAATAGCCAATGCGCCCCGCGATACCCGTGAAACTCGCCGCCGCCACGCTACGGAATACGAACAAACGGCGCGAGAGGAAGGCACTATCTGCGTCCTCCTCGACATCGCTATCTTTCACGGGCGTACCGAAGCGGCGGTATTCCATGCGTTTTGAGCCGTAGCGACGGTATTTATCGCGCCTACCGAAGATCGCCATGTGTCCCCCATCGGCCAAGCCACAATAGGAGCGGCAGCAGGATCACCGCCGCAAGTGCGTCCAATAAGCCCCGTGCAACACTGAGCCGCAACAGGGAAGAAAGATCGCCGCCCCGCCCCGCCATCGCCGTGATGACGAGATAGACCGCGTCGTGCAGCAGGGCGGCGACGAAAACCGTCGGAAATACCAGCGCGTGGCGATCTCCGAAAACCCAGCGGCGTATCGGTTCCAGTGCCAGCACGACCGCCATCATCGCCAGCGCGTGCGCTCCGAACGGCGCGAATAGCAGCAGATCGAGGAACAGCCCCGCGACGAATGCCCACGCGAACCCCTCGCGCAGTCCTTGGTAGCCTGCCCAGAGCGTGACGACGACCAGCACGATGTTTGGCGTCACATCGAGCGGCAAAAATGCCCGGATGATTGGCCCCTGTGCTAACGCGAAAAGCCAGATCAGCACTGCGAGCACTACGCGGGCGATCTCGCCGCTGACTGCTATTTCTCGCCGCTGCTGCATCATCCGTCGCCCTCGCTGTTGCCGTCGCGCCGCACCGAACTCATCATAACATAGCATCGCCGCGATGGACGTACACCGAGACGCTCTCGAGAACGGTGCAGAGACGTGGCGCGTCGCTACCCCCTTCTCGCCCCAGCGTAGACGGCGCATCACCCGCCGCCTACAATCCTGCAATCGGGCGAACGCACACGCGGGCGAATACAAACGCGGGCGAACGCAATCGGGCGTATCGCAACGGTGAGTACGCCGCATGGTGGCACCCGCGACGGTGCCAACGAAAAGGAACTGCGAATGGTTGCCACCCCTCTAGAGAATGCGACAGAGAACGCACCGCGCCGCCTGCGCCCGGACGACATTTTCAACCTCTCGTTTATCGGGGATGTGACGATTAGCCCGGACGGGCGGACGGTGTGCTACGTCTATACGCGCATGGATCGCGCCGCGAACGAGTACCGCAGCGATTTGTGGATTGTTCCGGCGGGGGGCGCGGTGGGCAATGCCGTACGCTTCACGCGCGACCCGCGCACAGTCGCGCAGCCGCGTTATTCGCCGGACGGCAGATGGCTCGCCTTCCTCTCTGACCGCGCGGAGAAGGGCAAAAAGCAGCTCTATGTGATCCCGACGGGCGGCGCGGGGGGCGAAGCGCGGGCGGTGACGGCGGACGAAACGGGCGTGGGCGAGTTTGTTTGGTCGCCGGACAGCACACGCTTCGCCTTCACGCGGGGGGAGAAAGTGACGGCGGCGGGCGACCCCGCCCCCAAACCCGCACTGCCGCCCGACACTGAGCGGGTCACGGACGATGTGCTGACGATTACGCGCATCCGTAACAAAGCGGACGGGCGCGGTTTTATCCACGACCGCCGTAGCCACCTGTGGACAACGACACTTGACGGCATCGAAACGCGCCTGACGCAGGGGGACGCGGACTGCTCATCGCCCGCGTGGTCGCCGGACGGTACGCAACTCGTCTTCGTCTCGAAGCGGGGGCAGGCGGAACCGGACTTCACAAATGCGAACGACCTGTGGACGATCTCCGCTGATGGCGGCGAACCGTGCATCGTGCCGACGCCGGATGGCCCGCTCGATGTACCCGCGTGGTCGCCGGACGGGGCGCATATTGCGTATGTGGGCAGCGACCGCCCGAATGTGGCGGGGGCTGTCAGCGACCTGTGGATTGTGGCAGTCGGGGAAGGGGCAGGGGGCGCGGCGCGGAATATCACCGCCGGGTTTAACCGCAACATCGGTTTGGATGTGGGGAGCGACAGCCGTGCGGGGTTGTCCGGCACACGCCCGGTCTGGACGCCGGACAGTGCGGCACTCGTTTTCCTCGCCTCGACGGAGGGCGAAACCCCGCTCTGGCGCGTCGCCGTGGCGGGCGGCACGCCGGAGCGCATCGGGCAGATGCCGCTGCCGCAGGTGCAATCGTTCGCGTTCGGTGCGGACGGCAATGCATGTGCATTCAACCTCGGCGGGCCGACAAATCCCGGCGATGTGTATATTGCAGCGGGAAATTCCGCCGCGCCACGGCGGTTGACCGACGCGAACGGCGCGTTCTTTGTGACAGTAGAGATTGTCACGCCAGAGCCGTTCGCGTTCCGGGGAGCAGAGGGATGGAATGTCGGGGCGTGGTTGCTCAAGCCCGCCGGATACCGCGACGGCGCACAGTATCCACTCGTCTTGGAGATTCACGGCGGACCGCATACGGCGTACGGCAACATGTTTATGTTCGAGTTCCAATTGCTGGCGGCGCAGGGATGGGGCGTGCTTGCCGTCAACCCGCGCGGCAGCACGGGGTACGGTGAACGATTCACGATGGCGTCGAACGACGACTGGGGCGGCAACGATTACCGCGACCTGATGGCGGGGGTTGATGCCGCGCTCGAACGCGCACCGTGGGTTGACGAAGCACGACTCGGCGTGACGGGCGGTTCGTACGGGGGTTACATGACGAACTGGATCGTCACGCAGACGGGGCGATTCCGGGCGGCGGTCACGCAGCGTTCGATATGCAATATGGTCTCGAAGTGGGGCGTCTCGGACATCGGCTACTTCGGGAACGATCTGCAATGGGGCGGGCCGCCGTGGGAGAATATGGCGTTTTATCTCGACCGCTCGCCACTCACGCATGTGCAGAAGGTGACAACGCCGCTGCTTATTTTGCACTCGGAGCGCGATTTGCGCTGCCCGATCGAGCAAGGGGAGCAGTTTTTTACCGCTCTGAAATATCTGCGGCGTGAGGTTGAGTTCGTCCGGTTCCCCGATGAGGGGCACGAGTTGTCGCGCAGCGGGCAGCCGTTACACCGTCTCGAACGGCTCAACCGCATCGTTGGCTGGTTCGCGGGGCATCTGTAAGATGGCGAGGATTCCTTCCGCTACCGGCGTAGATCACGCGGGATACAATGTGCCGGATATGGCGCAGGCAGTCGCGTTTTTCGTGGATGTACTCGGCTGTACGGTGCTGGAGACGACGGGCATTACGCAGAGCGCGGCGGCGTGGGGCGGCACGGTGGAGGCAACGATGCTCCGCTACGATGCTCATACGCTGCTCGAACTGCTCCATTTCGAGGTGCCGGGACAGAACACGGCGCGGCTGACGATGACGGACCGGAACGGCTTTCATCTCGCGCTTACGGTGGGCGATCTGGACGCCGCGATTGCCTATCTCGCGGCGCAACCGGGCGTTGTGATCGGCACGCCGGACATGCTCGCGGGCGGGCGGCGGCGCGTCTTCTGGCAGACACCGTGGGGAATGCCGATGCAACTCATCACGCCCGTGGTGGATCGCATCTTCTGAGCGTCATCGTTTCGGTGAACGGGTGGGGGCGGTGTTGGCGATAGGCGCGGATGGGAGGGACGCCCCCGCGCTGCGGCAACGGTCAGAGCAGTAGCGGACATTTTCCCAATCCCGCGCCCATTTCTTGCGCCATGTGAAGGGGCGACCGCAAGAAGCGCATGTCTTCGTGGGCAGATTGTGCGGGTTGCGGAAGGATGTGTCTTTCATACGTGTTGCAACGCACCGGGCGGCGAAATCATCCCGCAGGGGGGGCGAATTGCCCCGGCGCGAGGTGAGACCAATAGTACGAGGTCTCCATCGCTGTGCCGTCTGCCTCAGAAAGTTGTTCGTCTCCCTCGTCGCCGCCGAGATGCACGAAGAAGGCGCGGGCGGGGCGATTTTCGGTGCGAACCCATAGCATGAGGGAAGCACACCCACGCTGCCAGAGGGCATCGGCGGTTGCGGCGAAGAGGTGCCGCCCGATGCCGCGCCCGTGTTGCGGCGGATCGAGATACAGGGCGACGATTTCGCCCTCCGGCGCGGTGCCGCTGCAACTGCGGGCGCGGGAAAGGCTGTAGCCGACGACTTCCCCCTGTCGTTCTGCGACGAGTACGATACTTCCATCGGCAAATGCGAGGAGGTCGCCCCATTCGCTTTCCGCTTGGTGCGAGAGGTAGGAGAGGGCAGCGGCATCGGCGGGACGGGCGGGGCGGATATGCACCGCGGTGGTCGCGGCGGTCATCGGGTCTGCCGCGCACGAATAGCGGCGGCTTCGTGGGCGCGATGTTCGACCGCATCATCAAGCGGGGTGAGGGCGACATCTTGCCCATAGCGGCGGCGCAACGCAAGCCCGATCAGATGATCGGCAAACACGGGGTTTTTAGGCAGCACCGAGCCGTGTAGGTAGCAGCCGTAGGCATTGCGGGTCGTCGCGCCCTCGGTGCCGTCCTGCCCGTTGTTGCCGTGCCCGACGACGACGCGCCCGAAGGGTTTCGTGCCGTCACGCAGGAATGTTCGCCCGCTGTGGTTCTCGAAGCCGACGAGCGTTCCCCACTCGGTTTCGGAGAGGACATTGCCGATGAAGCGATCTTGCCCCGCATCGCTCCACGCATCGAAGACGGTGATGCCGGGGAGATCATCGCTGCTGTACGGACGGTAGAACTCGCCGAACAACTGATAGCCGCCGCAGACGGTGAGTGCGGCGGCATCCTGAGCGATGTCGCGCCGGATGGCATCACCCTTCGCGCCCTGCAAATCGTCTGCGACGGCGATCTGTTCGCGGTCTTGCCCGCCGCCGAAGAAATAGATGTCGGTATCGCCCGCAGTGAGATCGTCGCCGATGCCGACGGAGGCAACGGTCGCGTCAATCCCGCGCCAGCGGCAGCGTTGTTCGAGGGTGCGGACATTGCCCCGGTCGCCGTAGATATTCATGAGGCGCGGATAGAGCCATGTAATCCGCAGCGCGTAGGTCATCGTTTTGCCCTCCGGATGCATTGCATTGCCGCGACACCGAGGGTGCCGAGCGCACCGAAGCCTATCCCCCGTTTCACCTTGCCAGATTTCGTACCATTCTTTGCAACGTGGGGAGGTGCATCCTCGGCGGTGTCCCAGACATTTTGTAGTGCGCCGAGTTTATACAAGGCTTCGCGGGCGGCAAGCATCGCGGTGTAGGTGGGGATAACGAAGGCGTCGCCACCCGCGTCCGCACGCTCCGCGACGGCGACGAGTGCATCCGCGATCTCCGGGACGACGGTGATGTGTGCATCCGGCACGCCCGCATACTTCAGGCGCACCGCCATATCTGCTGCCCGGATACCGCTGACGAGGACGGGGGCGGGGTAATCTGCGAGCAACTCGAAATCGGTATCCCACAGCCACGAAACATCGCGCCCATCGGCGGTGAGATCGTTGATGCAGATGAGCAACGGCGCGGGCGGCGCAGTGAGCAAGAGGCGCACGACTTCGTTCGCACCCGTCGGGTTCTTGATGAGGGCGAGGGTAAGCCGCCGCCCGCGCACCGTGACGCGCTCCACCCGCCCAAAGGGAGCGACGAACCGCGCCGCCGCCGCCGCGATTGCCGCCGGTTGTATCCCGAAGGTGCGGGCGGCGGCGGCGGCGGCGAGCGAGTAGTAGACATTGTACAGCCCCGGCAGTAGCGTCGTGAGGGGCAACGGCGCATCGGCGGCGTCGTCCGAATGATCGCCCGAGTACGTGATCGTGGAGGAGGCACCGTCTATGCCGTGCAGGGTGATGGCGTCCGCGCGGAAGGCAAGTGGCGGGCGGGTATTGTCCCCGGTGGGGCAGTACCAATCGCCGAGATGCCCGACGGAGAGTTGATGATAGGCGAGCAATGTGCCGCACTTCGTACAAAGGGCGGCATCGGCGGCGTGGGAGAGTTCCGCGAGCGCGTAGGGATGCGTGCCGAGACCGAACGGCACGCGCACGACGCTTGCAGGGGCGCGTTGGGCGAGGGCGCAGAGCGTCGGATCGTCCGCATCGTAGACGAGCGTTGCGCCTTCGGGAAGGGTGGCGAGGGCGTCGCTCCATTTGGTTGCGATGGTGTGCAGTTCGCCATAGCGGTCGAGTTGGTCGCGGAACAGGTTATTGAGGATGACCATGCGGGGGCGTACCGCTGCAACAATCGCGGGGAAGGCGGCTTCGTCTGTTTCGAGCACCGCGACATCGGCACGCGGGTGACCGCCGATGCCACTCTCGCGGGCGAAGGTGGAGGCGATGCCCCGGCTGAGATTGCTGCCCGCACGGTTGTTCCGCACGCGCAGACCGCCCGCCGCAAGCATCGCGGAGAGCAGGCGGGCGGTGGTCGTTTTACCGTTGGTGCCCGCGACGACGATTGCGCCCTGCGGCAGGCGGGCAGCAATTTTGCGGATGATCGCGGGGTCTATGCGCTCTGCGACAAAACCGGGGAGGGCAGTGCCGCCGCTCTTGCCGAGCAACCGGGTAGCGCGATAGGTGCTTTTCGCGGCGGCGAGTGCGGCGACAAGGCGCAGATCGGGGGCGGGCATCAGGGTTTCTTTCCGAGAACGATGCTCACGGTGCGGAGGGTGTCGAAATCGGCATACTGAATGACTTCGACCTCTTGGGAATCCGAGACGACCTCGCGCTTGACGCTGTAGACCTCGCCGATGAGGAGGTTTGGCACGACGCCGTTGGTGAGATTGCCGGTGGTGATGCGTTGCCCGACAGTGATCTTGGCGTTTTTATCCACGTTTTTGAGCAGGAGACGCTTTGATTGCTGCCACGCGCCGTAGACGGTGCCGGGAATATCGCTGCCCTGAATCGTCGCGCTGATGTGCGAACTCTGATCAATGATGAGCGTGACGAGGGCGGTCTTGGCGGTGAGATCGGTGACGACGCCGACCATCAACCCTTCCGGGGTGGTGACTGCCATGCCGCGCTGGATATTGTCGTCCTTGCCGCGGTTGATGGTTACCTCTTTCTTGCCGGATTCGGGGTCGTTTTTGACGACTTGGGCGGGGAGAATGGCGTAGGTGGGTTGCACTTCTTGGAAATCGAGTTGCTTGCGGAGGGTATCCACCTCGCGCCGGAGATTGGCGAGGTCCGCATTTTCCTTCAGCAACTGGTCGCGCTGGCTTCGCAAGGCGGCGTTTTCGTCGCGCAAGGTTTGCTGATCCTCGACGCTGCCACGTGCCACACCGAGGCGGTCACCCACACCCTGCGCCCGCCCCTGCCACGAGGCGACGACGCTCGACGCGCTGTTTTTGATCGGGTCGAAGGCGTGTTGCGAATCGAGCAAGATCAGTAACACGGTCAACCCGACGAAAACCCCAACATAAAACCACGGACGCCGCTGCGTTCCGTACCCACTGTTCATCATACGCGAGACATTGGCCCCCGTTTTTCTTGCCCGCCGGAGAGGGCGCGGTGATAGAGATGGATAGATTCCGCGACGCGCCCCGTCCCCTGCGCGACGCAGTAGAGCGGTTCCTCGGCGCGATGGACGGGCATACGCAGCTCCATTTCGAGCCGCCGCGCCAGACCGAGCAGCAACGCCCCGCCCCCGGCAAGCGTGATGCCCTGCTCCATGACATCCGCGACCAGTTCCGGCGGCGTTTCCTCGATGCTGCTCTTGACGAGATCAACGATTGTGCTGACGGGACCGGAGATGGCGTCGCGCAGTTCGACCGACGAGATTTCGATTTCTTTCGGCAACCCGGTCAGGAGATCGCGCCCGCGCAGCAACACACGCCGCTCCTGCTCCAGCGGGTACGCGCTCCCGGCGGCGATCTTGGCGTTTTCCGCCATCCGCTCACCAATGACAAGGTTATGGTCGCGCCGCGCATACTGGATGATCGAATCGTCAATCTCGTCGCCCGCGATGCGGATCGAGTTGTTAACGACGATGCCGCCGAGCGAGATCACCGCGACTTCGGTCGTGCCGCCGCCGATGTCTACGATCATGCTGCCGACCGGCTCATTGACGGGCAAGCCCGCCCCGATCGCCGCCGCCATCGGGTCCTCGATTGTATAGGCTTCCCGCGCCCCCGCCGAGAGCGCGGCATCTTTCGCGGCGCGTTTCTCCACCTCGGTGACGCCAGACGGGATGCCGACGACGACACGCGGGTGCGGTGCCATGATGCGTTGCGGATGCACCTTCGTGATGAAGTAGCGCAGCATCAGTTCCACGGTGTCGAAGTCCGCGATGACGCCATCCTTGAGCGGGCGCACGGCGATGATGTTGCCCGGTGTTTTGCCGAGCATTGCCTTCGCCTCCGCACCCACTGCGAGGGCGCGTTTCGAGCGGGCGTCAATAGCGACGACCGACGGTTCATTGACGACGATTCCCTGCCCCTGTACATAGACGAGGGTGTTCGCCGTGCCGAGATCAATACCGAGATCGCGGCTAAACATTCCCAAGACGGAACTAAAGGGACGAAACATGTGTCTCCCGGAGTGGTCAGTGATTGGGAGTCAGTGGGAGCGCGACACGCGGCACGCCACCGTCCGGCTTCGGTTCTTGGCTTCTGGCTTCCGCCTGACCGCCTCTGCGAGTATACACGTACTTGCTCTATGTTGACAGAATACGGTAAGGTTCGGGTGAAATTGGGCGACAAACGGCACGGAAGGACGCTGGCGCATGGGTGACGACGCACGCAAACGGGTTCGCAAGGCAATGCTGGCACGCAATGCCGCCAGCCCCCGCCTGCGCGGGCAGTATCGTCGCTCGGTGCGGGCAGCACGGATCGCCGCCGAACAGGAGCGCGTCCCGCTCGCCGTCCCGATCTCCGGTACCCCGCCCGGTGCGCCGCTCCCGCCAGCGACACGACCGCGCCGCGCCCCGTGGATACTGATCTTTGCCCTTCTCCCCTTGCTGCTCATCGGCACGGCGGGCGCGTATGCCCTCTCTATCTTCGGCACCGCGCAGCAGAATATCAGCAAGATTCAGCAACCGTCTGTTGGGGACATATTGGCGAGAGCGACGGTCGCTGACGTGCGCCCGACGAACACACCGGACAGCCGGGGGGTAATCGCTACCCTGCCGCCCCCAACCCCCGCCGCCGCCGCCCCGACCGCCTTGCCACCTGTCAATTTCGACCGCAAGGAGCCGTTTACGATCCTGCTCTTGGGCGTGGACACCCGCGAGGGCGATACCGATGCGTCACACTCCGACACGATCATTTTGGCATATGTGGATCCGCTGGAGAAAAAGGTGAACTTGCTCTCCGTCCCGCGTGATCTGCTCGTGACGCAGGCGGGCGGCGGCGGGCAGGCGAAGATGGCAGATGTCTACGCCAACGGCGATGCGATCAAGTATAAGGGCATCGGCGGCGTCGGGTATGTGTGGGACACGATCCAACTCAATTTCAGGTTGAAGATTGACTACTATGCACAGGTGGACTTCAACGGTTTCCAGAAGATCGTGGACACTATCGGCGGGGTGACGGTGGATAACCCGTCTATCCTCAAAGACGATGAATATCCGACGCCGGATTACCAATACACGCGCATCTTCTTCCCCGCCGGGATTGTGCATCTCAGCGGCACCGAGGCGTTGCAGTATGCCCGCACCCGCCACGGCGAGGGCAATAGCGACTTCCAGCGCAACAACCGCCAGCAGCAGGTGATCGTTGGCATCCGGGAACAGGCACTCAAGCAGAACTTATTCTCGCAGGCGACACCACTCATCAATGCCCTCGGCGACTCCATCAAGACGGACTTCCCATCCAACCAGTGGCTTGGGTTCGCCAATTTTGCGAAAGACCTCAGCAACAACACAATTCAGCAGTTCTCACTTAACGGGCTGTTGTACGACAACATCATCAACGGTGGTTACTACGCGGGAATCAACTGGACCGAGGCGAACAAAATCGTCAAGCAGTTCTCGCCGAAAGAGAACTACGATTACATCGCGTCGCAGGCGCGGCAGAGTGTGGCAAATGCGCCGACCGCGAAGGTGACTATCGAGAACGCCACGACGAACGGCGGGCTTGCGAAGCGGTGGTCGGAGGCCCTCGTGCAGCAAGGGTTCGTGAAGACCGCCGGTGATGGCTTCGTGGATGCGCCCGCCACGATCAAGGGCAAGACCCCGAAGACGACCGTCTACTATTTCGATCCGGCAGGGCAGGAGGCGGCGAAGGCGGTCGCAAAGGCGATGGGATTGCGCCCCGATGTGGTGCTGCTGGCATCTCGACGGCCCGCCGAGGCACCGCCCGACGCGGAAATCCTCGTTATCGTCGGTGACGACGCGGGCGAACCGGGGAGCCGCCCCACGCAACCCTGACGCCGGACAGAATGCGCTACGCGCATTCGCCGCGTTCTGCCCGACTGTTACTCGACAGCGAGGATGAGTTTGCCTGTGTTGCGGTTTTCTGCCATCGTGCGGTGGGCATCGGCGGCGTCCGCAAGCGGGTAGACGGTATCAATGACCGCTTTCATGCGCCCGTCTGCGAACCGGGGGAGGGCGAACGCGGCGAAATCGCGGGTGAGGGCAGTCTTCTGATCCAGCGGGCGACCGCGTAGGGTCGTGCCGATTACCTGCGCCCGCTTGCCCATCAAGGCACCGAGGTTCATCTCGATTGTGCCGCCACTGAGGGTGGAGATGACGACGATACGCCCCTCCATCGCCAGCGATGCGAGGTTGCTTTCCCAGTATGCCGCGCCGACGAAATCGAGCACGATATTCGCGCCCGCGCCACTCGTGATCTCCTTCACCCGCGCCGCGAAGTCTTCCGTGCGGTAATTGACCGCCGCTTTCGCACCGAGGGCGACGCAGGCGGCACACTTCGCATCGGTGCCTGCGGTAGCGATAGCGATGCCGCCCATCTCGCGTACGAGCTGGATTGCAGCAGTGCCGACGCCCGACGCGCCTGCATGAACGAGCGCGACGTGCCCCGCCGCAAATCCGCCAAGCGGCACGAGCGCGAGATATGCCGTCAGGAATGCTTCGGGAATGCCCGCTGCCTCAACGAATGTGAGATTGTCCGGCACGCGCATCGCCATCGCCGTCGGGACCGTAGCATACTCCGCGTAACCGCCGCCGGGGAGCAGCGCCATGATACGCTCCCCGGTTTGCCACCCTGTGACACCCGCCCCGACTGCCGCGATCTCGCCCGCCATCTCCATACCGAGAATCGCCGATGCGCCGGGGGGCGGAGGATAATTGCCCATCCGTTGCGCGAGATCGGCGCGGTTCACGCCTGCCGCACGCACCCGCACGAGCAACTCGCCCGCGCCCGCCTCCGGCGTCGGCACCTCGCCGAGTTGCAACACTTCTGGCCCGCCCGGTTGTGCGATCACGATTGCCCGCATAGTTTTGCTCCTGTTACCGTATGCCTGTTGCCGATGAGTGCGCTGCACGTATCCGAGCACCGGGGGCAATCGAACGCGGCAGCAGTTCGCGTGTCACTGTGACGAACTGCTGGTCACGAGAGTTCGCGGGCGGCGATGTCACGGCGGCAGAATGCGCCGTCGAAGTGGATGCGATCGGCAGCGGCGTAAGCGCGGTCGCGGGCATCGTGCAGCGTGCCACCTGTCGCCACGACGGTGAGGACGCGCCCGCCCGCCGTCACGACGCTCCCCGATGTATCCCGCGCCGTCCCCGCGTGAAAGACGAGCGCGTCGTCCCCCGCGACGGTTTCCAACCCGACAACCGGCACGCCTTTCGCGTATACGCCGGGATAGCCGCCAGACGCGACGACGACGCCAACGCACGCCCCCGTACGCCATCGCACCGCATGTGCTGCCCCGACAAGCATACCGCGTGCCGTGGCATCGCAGAGCGTGAGGAAATCGGCATCGAGCATCGGTAGGATAACCTGCGTTTCGGGATCACC
Organism: Thermomicrobiales bacterium; assembly: GCA_038230615.1. Classification (GTDB taxonomy): domain Bacteria; phylum Chloroflexota; class Chloroflexia; order Thermomicrobiales; family JALYUS01; genus JBBRMX01. The sequence goes on from JBBRMX010000052.1 coordinate 16,570, forward strand.
CATGCGGCAGTTGTACTCGATCACCTTCGGGCCGGCAGCGGTAAGGATCAGCCCCGCGTACAGCACGCCACGATAGACGATACCGCGCCGCGCCAATGCGCGGGCGGTAGGGCGGAGGATTTCGACATAGATGCGCCCCTGCATCCCGGCGTTCACGAGTTCGGTAGGTGCATAGGCACCCATGCCGCCGGTGTTTGCGCCGGTGTCGCCCTCCCCGACACGCTTGTGATCGCGGGCGGGCATGAGCGGCACGACGGTTTCGCCGTCTACGAGCGCGAGGATGGAGACTTCGTCGCCTTCCAGATATTCCTCGATGAGCACGCGCTCACCCGCTGTGCCGAACGCCCGCCCGCCGAGGCATTCGCGCACTGCGGCTTCGGCTTCCCGGCGCGTTGTGCAGACGGTGACGCCCTTGCCTGCTGCCAGACCGTCTGCCTTGACCACGATGGGATATGC
>JBBRMX010000053.1:0-16893 GCA_038230615.1 Thermomicrobiales bacterium
CAGCGCACGATCACCGAGCAGAATGCGAAGGGCGGCACGATTCTCGTGATGGACCCGCACACGGGCGCGATCCTCGCGTGTGCGTCGTACCCGGCATACAATCCCAATACCTACGGGCAGGCGGAGCCGGAGGCGTTCGGCAACCCCGCGATCAGCGCGACGTATGAGCCGGGGAGCACATTCAAGGTGCTGACAATGGCGGCGGGCTTACAGATGGGCGGTATCACGCCGCAGTCATCGCTCGTGGATAGCGGCTATTTTCAGGTGGGACCGGACAAGATTTATAACCTCGACAAGATGGGGTGGGGACCGGAAACGATGATGCAGGTGCTGGAACGCTCGTCGAATGTGGGCGCGGCGACAATTGCCAGCCGCACGGGTGCGCCGAAGTTTTACGCGATGATGCGACAGTTTGGCATCGGGCAGGCGACGGGAATTGACCTCGACGGCGAGGAAATTGGGCTGGTGCGCTGGCCCGATAACCCGACGACGATTTGGAACCCGATTGACCTTGCGACAAACTCGTACGGGCAGGGGCTGACGGTTACGCCATTGCAGATGGTTACGGCGGTTTCAGCGATTGCCAATGGCGGCACGCTCTACGCGCCGTATGTCGTCAGCCGCGTGCAGCGACGCGGCGAGACGATCAACGAACACGCACCGCAGCCGGTACGACAGGTACTCCGGCCCGAAGTCGCTGCCAGTGTGCGCGACATGATGACCGAAGCGGCGCATAATGCGCTCGGCACGAAGATCAATCTGCCGGGGTACGACATCGCCGCGAAGACCGGCACCGCGCAAATCCCCGATGCCAACGGCAAATACGACCCCGACAAAACAATTGCATCCATCGTCGCCATCTTCCCGGTGCAACAGCCGCTGTACACTGTGCTTATCAAAATTGACCAGCCGAAGAAAAACTCGCTCGGTGGTGATGTCGCTGCGCCCGCACTCGGTCGGCTGGCAGGGCGGATGCTGCGATACGCAGGTGTCCCGCCCGCCGCCGTGACGCCGAAGGGAACGATGCCGTGATCGCACTGCGCGATGTGCTGACCGGAGCAGGTGGGCGGATGATCGGGGCATTACCGCCGGACTTCCTCTTTCGCACGCTCACGCTCGATTCCCGCGAAGTGCAGGAAGGCGCACTTTTTGTCGCGCTCGTCGGTGCAGCGTCGGACGGTCATCGGTATCTCGCGCAGGCGGCAGCGGGCGGCGCGGCGGCAGCCCTTGTGCGGGAAGATCGTCTCGCGCAGGTGATGGGGAGCGAGGGCAGTGCGCCGCCATTGCCGCTGGTAGTGGTGCCGGACACGCTCGTCGCGCTGCACAATCTTGCGGCGTGGTGGCGCAATCTCTTTCCGGTGCCGCTCATCGGCGTGACGGGCAGCGTCGGCAAAACGAGCACGAAAGAACTGATCGCCGCCGTCCTCGGCACCCGCTACCGTGTAACGAAAACGATTGGCAACCGCAATGCGATCACGAGTATGCCTATCGCGCTGCTCGATCTCTCGCCAGACACACAAGTCGCGGTGATGGAAATGGCATTGTACGATCCCGGCGAGATTGCCACCATGGCGCGAATCGCCCGCCCGACGGTCGGCGTCGTGACGAATGTCGGTATCACGCACATCGAGCGCATCGGATCGCAGGAGGCAATCGCCAAGAACAAGGGCGACCTCATCGCCGCATTGCCAGTGGACGGGGTCGCGGTGTTGAATGGCGACGATCCGCTCGTGCGGGCGATGCGGGCGCGAACCGGGGCGCGGGTCTTGCAATACGGGCTGGACGAGGGCAACGATGTACGTGCTACCGATGTCGAGAGCGGCGGTTTGGCAGGCGTCGCATTCCGGCTGACTTTGCCGGGACAATCGCCGATGCGCGTGAAAGTGCCGTTGCTCGGTCGGCACAGCGTTCATACCGCGCTCGCTACTGCCGCCGTCGCCCACGCAATGGGGTTGTCGCTGGACGATATTCTTGCGGGGCTACAGGCGGAGCAGACGCAATTGCGCCTTTTCACCGTGCCGGGGCCGCATGGCTCCACATTGATTGACGACACGTACAACAGCAGCCCGCAATCCGCCCTCGCCGCGCTCAATCTGCTTGCAGACCTCGATGCGACACGCCGGGTTGCGGTGCTGGCGGACATGCTCGAACTCGGTGCATTCTCCGAGGCGGGACACCGGCAGGTTGGAGAGCGTGCAGCGGTCGTGCTGGACCGGTTGTACACACTTGGTTCGCGCTCGGTGGCGACAGCGGCGGCTGCGCGGGAGACGGGAATGCGCGACGAAGCGATTGTCAGTGTCGGGCAAGACGACCGTGACGCGCTCGCGGCACGGTTGCGCGACGAATTACGGGAGGGAGACCTCGTGCTGGTCAAAGGGTCACGCGGGATGTTCATGGAACGGCTAGTCGAAGCGATCCGGTATACCGCACTCCCGACCGTGGCAACGCAGGATGCGCCCGCATGAACAACGCGGTATTCGCGCTCAGCATTCTGCCGGAAACGCCGCGTGCCAATCTCGCCGCGTCGCTCGCCCTCGGTGGGGTGGCGTTTGTGCTGACACTTCTCATTGGCAAGCCGATTCTTGTGCTGTTGCGGCGGTATCGGATCGGCAAGCGCATCCGGCTGGAAGGCCCGGAGAGCCACATGGTGAAGATGGGGACGCCGACGATGGGCGGCATCATGTTCACGACTACCGTGGTGCTCCTTACCGCGATCTTCAACCTTAGTGGCCGGCTTTCGATGTTGCTGCCGCTCGGTGTGCTGCTCGCGTGCGCCATTCTTGGCGGGGCGGACGATCTGTTGACGCTTGTCGGCGGCAACCGTGAAGGGCTGACCGCGCGGTTCAAGTTTGCGTGGCTGTTCGCATTCGCTGCGGTCGCTGCGTGGGTGCTGTATGTGCCGCTCGGTCTACATCGCATCTTCGTGCCGTTTCTGGGACAGTTCGATATCGGATGGGTCTACTTCCCTATTGCCCTGTTTACCATCGTCGGCACCGCGAACGCCACGAATCTGACCGACGGGCTGGACACACTGCTCGGTGGCACGGCGGCGATTGCGTTCATCTGTTACGGCATCATCGGCTACTTGCAGGGGCAGCCGCAGGTCGTGGCGTTTTGCTTCACGATGGTCGGTGCGCTGATTGGCTTCCTCTGGTACAACGCGCACCCGGCGGCGGTCTTCATGGGCGACACCGGCTCGCTCGCTATCGGGGCATCGCTAGCGGTGGCGGCATTCCAGACCGGGCAATGGCTGATTTTGCCTGTCGTCGGCTTTGTTTTCGTCGCGGTGACCGTCTCGGTGATCTTGCAAGTCGGGTATTTCAAAGTGACGGGCGGCAAGCGGCTCTTCAAAAAAGCACCGCTGCACCACCATTTCGAGTTGCTCGGCTGGTCGGAAACGCAAGTGACGATGCGCTTCTGGCTCGTCGGTATCGCGGTGGGCATGGTCGGTATTGCCCTCGCGCTCTCATAGGGATAGGGGAAACGATGAGCCGCCACGACGCAGAAAAATCGAATTCCCCCGTGTATTGTACGGTTTCGGGGAGGGGGCGATGACACAGAGCGAGCTGCGGGGCAAGCGGGCGTTGCTGATCGGGCTGGGCAGCTTCGATGGTGGGGCGGGCGCGGTGCGCTACCTTGCCGGGGCAGGCGTGCATGTGACCGTGACCGACCGCCGTGATGCCGTAGCACTCGCCCCTGCCCTTGCGACGCTTGCGGGGCTGGATGTGCGCTACCTGCTCGGTGGACACGACGGCGTACGCATTGCGGAATATGATTTCGTTGTGCGCAATCCCGCCGTGCCTGCCGATGCGCCGCTCTTGCAGGAAGCGCGGACGGCGGGTGTGCCAATTGAAATGGAGATGACGCTCTTTCTCGCTGCTTGCCCCGCGCCCGTTCTCGGTGTCACCGGCACGAAAGGCAAAACGACAACGGCATCATGGGCGGGGCATGTGTTGCGGCACTGGAAGCCGGAGACGGTGATTGCAGGGAATATGGGCGTCTCCGCACTGGATACGTTACCGCACATTACGCCGGAAACGCCGGTGGTGCTGGAATTGTCGTCGTTCCAGTTGGAGGCGATGGGGGAGCGAGGCATTAGCCCGCACATCGCGGTGTGGACGAATCTCTCGCCCGACCATCTCGACCGCTACCCCGATCTGCACACATACGGCGATGCGAAGTGGGGCATCGCGGCGCATCAGACGGCGCGAGACACCTTCGTGCGCCCCGCGACGCAATTTGCGGACACTGCCTATGACCCCGGTGTACGCTATCTCGCGGAGCGCGTTTCGGGTCTGGCGAGCGTACAGATGCCGTTCGGGGTGCTGCCACCCGTGGGGGGAGCCTATCCCGTCGGGTCGTGGTACATCGAAGATGTGGATACGCTGCTCTGGGTCGGGGAGCGGAGTTCGTACCCGCTCGGTCGGGGCGGTGATCTCGCGTTGCCGGGGGTACACAACCGCGTCAATGCCGCCGCCGCCGCTGCCGCCGCCCTCGCGTATGGTGCGCCTGTGGATGTAGTGCGTGAGGGATTACGAACCTTTCGCGGCGTGCCGCACCGCTACGAAGACCTCGGCACTGTAGACGGAGTGCGCTTCATTAACGATACGACCGCCACTGCGCCTGCCGCTGCCGTCGCCGCCCTAAAGACCACCGAAGGACCGATCGTACTGCTCGGCGGTGGCTCCAACAAGGGGCTAGATTTCGCGGAACTGGCGGATACGATGGTCGCACGCGCACGCGCAATCGTGCTGTTCGACGGGCGCAACCCGACACATCTCGGCGACATGCTGCGGGAGCGGGGTTATCGTGGTGACCTGCGTGGCCCGGTCGGGAGCATGGCGGCGGCGATGGATGCCGCACTTTCGCTTGCAGAACCGGGCGATACCGTGCTGCTCGCGCCGGGTGCGGCATCGTTCGGCGTCTTCCAGAATGAGTTCGACCGCGGTGAGCAGTTTCGGGCGGCGGTCGCACGGCTGCGTGAAGGAGGACAGCATGGCAGTTGAGCGGTTGGCGTTGCCGGGAACGCGCACCGTACCGCGCGAACAGGACGCGGAGACGGTGAACGGGCCAGACCTCGTGCTGATCGGTACGCTGATTGCGTTCTGTCTGTTCGGCACGATTATGGTCTTCTCGGCGTCGTACGCCGTCGGTATCCGCGATGTGGGCGACGGGCTGTACTTCCTCAAGCGGCATCTGGCATTCCTCGCGCTCGGTATCGCCGCGTTACTTGTCACCTCGCGGGTAGATTACCACTTCTGGCGGCGGTTCTCGGTGCCGGCAATGGTAGGGACGGTTTTGCTGTTGGCGGCGGTGTTGCCGTTCGGTCGGACGGTGTTCGGGGCGCGGCGATGGTTCGATCTCGGCCCGATTCAAATTCAGCCAAGCGAACTAATGAAGTTCGTCCTCGTGCTCTACATGGCGGATTTGCTCGACCGTAAAGGCAAGCGCATCGGGCATTTCCTCAATAGCGCGGTGCCGTTTGCGGTGATCCTCAGTGTGATCGTCTTCCTTGTGATGCTGGAACCCGACCTCGGCACGACGACCGTGCTGGCAGTGACGGGCATCGCGTTGTTTCTCATCGCCGGGGCGGACATGCGGCAATTTGCGCTCTTTCTCGGTACGGGGGTTGGGGCGTTCGTTGCGCTGGCGTTCTCGGCGTCGTATCGGCGGGAGCGGCTGCTGCTTTTCCTCCATCCCGAACGCGACCTGCGTGATGCGGGGTGGCAACTCTGGCAAGCCCGCATCGCGCTCGGCAGCGGCGGCGTTTTCGGGCAGGGGCTTGGGGCATCGCGGCAGAAGTTTTCGTGGCTTCCTGCCGCGCATACGGACGCGATTTTTGCGGTGATTGGGGAGGAATTGGGGCTGATCGGCTGTTCGCTCGCGCTGCTGCTGTTCGCTTTGCTCGCGTTGCGGGGGTATCGCGCCGCACTCGGCTGCCCCGACCGCTACGGCGCGATCATGGCGACGGGCATCACGACATGGGTGGCGTTTCAGGCGGTCATCAATATCGGCGGCGTGACGACCGCGATTCCGTTCACGGGTGTACCGTTGCCGTTCTTCTCGTACGGCGGTTCGTCGCTTGCGGTGACACTCGGTGCGCTCGGCGTGCTGGTGAATATCTCGCGCTCCACGGTTGCGACTGCCCCAATGCAACGCAAGGCGTGGCGCATCTCGCGGGACCGTACCCGCGCCGTGCCAGTTGTGCCGGAGATGCCCCGACCGGGCTACGGAGGCGGCGATGACTGAGCGACCGACTGCACCGATTGCGCTGCCCGCGCCGCCCGCGCCCGTCCATTTCGTCGGCATCGGCGGGGCGGGAATGCAGGGGTTGGCGCATATCCTCACGGGGCGCGGCTACGCGGTCTCCGGCTCCGACCGCGCTGATAGCCCCGCGCTAGAGGAATTGCGGGCGGCGGGCGCGACAATTTTCATCGGGCATGACGCCGTGCAGGTCGGGAATGCCGCGCTGGTCGTTATCACTGCGGCGGTAAACGACGCGAACCCCGAAGTCGCGGCGGCGCGGGCGCGGGGCATCCCCGTGATCAAGCGGGCGGTGTTGCTGGGGATGTTGGCGAACGCGAAGCGGTTGATCGCAGTCGCGGGGACACACGGCAAGAGCACGACGAGCGGCATGATCGCGCATATCTTGACCGAACTCGGTCTCGATCCCTTCTTCGTCATCGGCGCGACCGTACGCGATCTTGGCACCTCAGCGCGGGACGGGAACGGCGAATGGGCGGTCGTCGAAGCCGACGAGTACGATTACTCCTTCCTCCAATTGCGCCCGGAAATCGCCGTTATCACCAATATCGAGCATGACCATCCCGACTTGTTCCCCGACGAAGACGCATACATGGATGCATTCCGGCTCTTTGTGAAAGGTATCCGACCACGGGGAACGCTCGTCCTTTCTGGAGGCGATCTCTTGCTTCCCTCGCTGCTGGCGTATTCGGAGCGAGTGCAATTGATGCAGGTGGGTGCGGACAACGGCACATGGCGCGTTGACATCGCCGCGACGCCGCCCATATTGTCGCGGGATGCGACTATCGTGGGGGAGATGTCCCTCGCGGTGCCGGGGGTACATAATCTGCTCAACGCAGCGATGGCGGTGGCGGTGTGCGAATATGTGGGTGTGGATGCTGCGGACGCACTGCGGGTTGTGTCTGCCTATCGCGGCGTCGGGCGGCGGTTTGAGGTGGTCGGGGAGCGGGGCGGCGTGGTGGTGGTAGACGACTATGCGCACCATCCGACCGAGATTCGCGCGACGTTGGAAGCGGCTCGGTCGCGTTATCCGGGGCGGCGGATTATTGCCGTCTTCCAGCCGCATACTTATAGCCGTACGGCGATGCTGCACCGCGAGATGGGTGCATCGCTCGGCGGCGCAGATATGGCGTTCGTCACCAACATCTACGCGGCGCGGGAGCCAGACCCCGGCACCGTCACGGCGGCGGATGTAGCGGCGCATATCCCAGACGGCAACGGCACCACCAGCGGCACACTCGATGCGACGGTGACGCGGGTCTGTGCAACAGTGCAACCGGGCGATGTTGTGCTGACGCTCGGCGCGGGCGACATTACGACAGTTGGCCCGTGCATCGTCGCGTCGTTGCCGGAGGGGGAACAATGGCGATGACGACGATGCTGCGCCCGCCCGCCGGGGTGAATATCACCCAGAATGAACCGCTGCGGCGGCACACGACGCTGCATGTCGGTGGTCCTGCGGACTGGTTTCTCAAAGTGGGGATGGCGGACGGCGATGCGCCGCTTGTCGCCGCGCTGCGGTGGGCGCACGACAACGGCTTGCCTGTCACAGTGATCGGTGGCGGCAGCAATATCCTTGCGGCGGATGCAGGCGTCGCGGGGTTAGTCGTCAAATTGCTCACGCCGCGCCCGGTGCCAACGGTGGACAATGCCGACCCCGACGCGCCGATTGTGACGGGGCATGGCGGCATGATGATGAGCGGCTTCGCGGAGGAATGCGGCGAGCGCGGGCTGGCAGGGCTGGCATGGGCGGTCGGCTTGCCGGGGACGCTCGGCGGCGCGGCGGCGAACAATGCCGGGGCGCACGGTGTGGAAATGAGCGCGAATGTGCTCGACGTTACGCTCGTCATGCTCGATGGTGAGCGGCGTATTGTTACGCGGGACGAATTGCACTATCGCTACCGGCACAGCGCGGTAAAAGATGGCGATCTGCGCGGTGTCTTGACGACGGTACGCTTGCGGCTCTCCCGTGGCGATGCGGACGTACTACGGCGCGAGGCGGCGGAACATCATGAGTGGCGCAAGACCGCGCAACCGCGTGCGTCGTCGGCAGGTTCGATGTTTCAGAATCCCCCCGGCGATGCAGCAGGGAGACTTATTGACGCCTGCGGGCTGAAGGGAACGGTCATCGGGGACGCGCAGGTTTCGCCCGTTCACGCGAATTTCCTCGTCAACCGGGGCAAGGCGACGGCGGCAGATGTGCTGGTACTCGGCGAGTTGTGCCGGGAGCGGGTGCGCGAACAATGCGGGATTGATTTGCGCTATGAAGTGCAACGAATCGGACGATGGGACGCAGGAGGGGAACAGGCATGACCGAGCGAACGGGGCAGGGGCGGAAAATTCGGGTGGGCGTGCTGTTCGGCGGGCAGTCGAGCGAACATGCCGTCTCCATCGCCTCGGCGCGGTCGGTCATGGCTGCCCTCGACCCCGATGTGTACGAGATTGTGCCGGTCGGCATTACGCGGGACGGGCAATGGCTGACGGGGGGCGACCCGATGCGGCACCTGCTCGATGCGGGCGGGCAACTGACGAATCGCCCGCCCGCCCCGAACGAGCGCACCGATCTCGTTACCGCGTCGGGTGGCCCGGAGAGCGCGGCGGGCGATCTGCGGAGGCTCGATGTCGTCTTCCCTGTGCTGCATGGCCCGCTCGGTGAGGACGGCACGGTGCAGGGATTGTTGGAGTTGGCGGGTATCGCATATGTCGGTTCGGGCGTACTCGCATCCGCAATGAGCATGGACAAAGCCGCGATGAAAGCGATCTTCCGCGATGCCGGGTTGCCGACGCCGAAGACGCTGCTCGTCATGCGGCACGAGTGGGAGCGCGACCGCGACGGCGTACGGCAGCGGCTGATTGAGACACTCGGTGTGCCATGTTTCGTCAAGCCCGCGAATATGGGATCGAGTGTCGGCGTCTCGAAAGCGCACGATGCAGGCGAGATTGACGCTGCCCTCGCGGAGGCATTTCGTACCGATCCCGGACACCGCCGCGCCGTGGTGGAGGAGGCAATCACGGGGCGTGAGGTGGAGTGTAGCGTCCTCGGTAATGATGAGCCGGAAGCCTCGGCGGTAGGCGAGATCGTCCTCACGGGGCATGAGTTCTACGATTACGAGGCGAAATACAGCGATGCCTCCACCCGCCTCATCATCCCCGCCGACATCCCCGCACATATCCGGGACACGGTGCGGGAGTACGCCGTGCGCGTGTTCAAGGCGGTAGATGCAGCGGGACTCGCGCGGGTGGATTTCTTCTACGATGAAGCGCATGACCGCGTGCTTGTCAACGAACTCAACACGATACCGGGGTTCACCGCCACGAGCATGTACGCCATGATGTGGCAAGCGGTCGGGGTCTCATATGGCGAACTGGTGGACCGCCTTATCCGGTTGGCGATGGAGCGGCACGCGGAACGCAATCGGCGGTACTAGGTTGAGATAGAGGCAAGGAAGGGGGGGGCGCGATGCCACAGGGAATTACTGCCGGACGAGTCGCACGGGCATCATTACGGGTGACGCGGTGGGCCTTCGTGATGCTCCGCAACGGGCGGCTCCCGGCAGGAGCGGCTGCGCTCGTGCTCTTTGGTGTCCTCGTCTATCTGCTCACCGACCCGCAATATATGGTGGGGCGCATTGTTGTTTCCGGGGTTGCGGATGTGCCGCCCGCGACCATCGCAGGGGCGAGCGGTGTGCTCGGCGGGAATGTTTTCGCGGTGGATACGGCGGCGGTGGCACGGCGGGTGACGCGGCTTGCCGCCATCCAGCAGGCAGATGTTTCCCTGCAATCGCCCGATACACTCGTCATCCGGGTGACCGAGCGGCAACCGGCGGCGGTGTGGGAGTCGGGAACGGAGCGGTATCTACTCGACCGCAACGGTGTCGTGCTTGCCGCACTCCCGTCCGACCGCGTACCGGACTTGCCCCGGCTGACGATGGCGGCAGGGGAGGTCGTCCCCGTCGTGGGGCAGCGGCTCGATGCGACACCCGTGCGCTCCGCGCTCGCGCTCGTCAGCCGCCTACCAACGGAATCGGGCGTGACGAAGGCAGCAATTATCAGCGACCCGCTGGTTGGGATGATCGTGCAGACCGAGCGATGGCGGGCTGTCGTCGGTACCGATGACCAGTTAGGCGAGAAACTTGCGGTACTGAAAGTGCTGCTCGCTGATCCGACATGGAGCGATGTGGATTTGCGCGATCCTGCCCGTGTCGCTGTGGTGCGTCTGGGCCAAAAAGCGGCACCCCCGGTTGCGACGGCAACGGCGGCAGCGACCGTGCGGCGACCGTAGACGCTTTTACACTTGCATATTGGAGTACATCATGGGGCGACGATGGACAAAGCAAACACGAAGTGCGGCGGCGACAATTGTTGGCATTGATGTCGGCAGCGTAGCAGTGCGTGTCGTCGTCGCGTCGGTCGAGCAGGCAACTGACGTGACAAGGGACGCCCGCCCGATCCGTGTGCTAGGTTTGAGCGAGGTACCGACCGATGGCGTGCGACGCGGTATGGTGACAGACCCGGAGCGGCTCGGTGGTTCGATCCGGGCGGCGGTACAGGCGGCGGAAGCAGAGGCGCAACATCGCATCGTCGGCGCATACTTGAGTGCGCCTCTCTCGATGAGTGCCGCCCGCCCGTCCGCAGGGGCACGCATTATGCTCGATGACGCCGACGCAATACAGGCGTCGGTGCGCCATCCCCTCGCGCCGGACGATATGTGGGCAACTGTTGCAGCAGCAGCAGGAATCGAGTTACTTGGTATTGTGCCGGGACCGCTGGCAGCGATGGCGGCAGTGGTATTGCCACACGAGCAAGCAAGCGGCGTTGTGCTCGTGGAGTGCGGCGCGGAACATACTAGTGCAGCGGTTTTCTGCGACGGTCGCGTTCAGCGGCTTGGCACGGTGCCGGTGGGGGGAGATCATATCACCCGCGATCTCGCAACGTTGCTCAAAGTGCGCCCCGACGAGGCGGAACGCCTGAAGGTGGAGATCGGGCAACGCCACGCCACACGCGAAATGGAAATTATGGCACGTGGGCAGGACGGCACGCGCAAGATGGTTCCTGTATCGCTCGTTGTCGGCATCATTACGGCGCGAATAGATGACACGCTCGTTCGATTGGGTGAAATCATTAGAGAAAAAAATAGTATGTATTCAGAAAATAGTGTGACAAACCCTAAAAGTGTGGTACTGTGCGGGGGCGGTGCCGCGCTCTCCGGTATCGGTCACAGTGCACGCGCCGCCCTTGCAATGCCAGTGCGGATTGCAGGGCCGTACGATGTACGTGGACCCGTCCTCGCCCAGACTCCTGCATACGCGGCAGCACTTGGTGTGGTACGGTGGTGGGATATCGCGCAGACTGCACAGGACCGACCGCTTCTGAGAACATACCGGGGTGAAGATGCAAGACAAGAGCGGAATTCGCCCATCCAAATGGGGCAAAATCGTTGGCACACATGGTTGCGGGAGTTTCTTCCATAGGCGATACTTGTATCTCATTGGTGCGCGAGGGCTAACGCGGGGAGAGAACTCCATCGCAGTGTGGAGCGAGGGAGAAGGGTACAATCATGTTTGAATCGCATATTGCGTACGGTGGAGAAAACTTTGCCCAGATAAAAGTAATCGGCGTTGGCGGCGGCGGGAGTAACGCAGTCAACCGCATGATCGAGGCAAAGTTGCACGGAGTGGAATTTGTCGCGGTGAATACCGATGCGCAAGCCTTGCTGCACTCGCAGGCTTCGTTTTGTCTGCGTATCGGGGATAAACTGACGAAAGGGCTTGGCGCAGGTGGCAACCCGCAGATCGGTGCGAAGGCTGCGGAGGAGACCCGCGAGGCAATTTTCGATGTGCTCAAGGGCGCAGATATGGTCTTCATCACTGCTGGTATGGGCGGTGGTACGGGGACGGGTGCATCGCCGGTCATTGCGGAGATTGCGAAAGAGGTCGGTGCGCTGACCGTCGGCGTTGTCACCCGCCCGTTTGATTTCGAAGGTCCGCGACGGCGACAGAATGCTGATGAGGGTATCTCGCTGCTGAAAGAGCGCGTGGATGCTCTTATCACGATTCCAAACCAGCGTCTTTTGAGTATTGCAGACCCGAAAATGACCTTCGTCGAGGCATTTCGGCTGGCGGACGATGTGCTAAAGCAGGGTATTCAGGGCATCGCAGACCTCATCACCAAGCCCGGTATGATCAACCTCGACTTCGCCGATGTGAAGACGATCATCACTGGTGCGGGGTCGGCATTCATGGCTATCGGACGTGGCTCAGGCGATACGCGCGCTGCGGATGCCGCCCGCATGGCTATTGAAAGCCCGCTGCTGGAGATGAGCATTCAGGGCGCAACGGGTATCCTGTTCAGTATCTCCGGGCCGAGCGATCTCGGTTTGCAGGAGGTCAACGAGGCGGCAGAGATCGTGCGTTCGGCGGCGGACCCGAATGTGAACTTCATCTTTGGCACGACACTCGATGAGCAAATGTCGTCGCAGGAAGTGTCAATTACCCTGATCGCCACAGGCTTCGATAGTGATCGCAACCAGAAGTTGCGCCCGCTCTTCCCGCGCACAAATGTTGCTCCGTCGCCGTCTGAGCAGCAGCAGTCGTACCGGACAAGCCCACGCGGCTTGCCGCCGCAGCCGACATACCGCCCGCCTGCTCCGACGAACTCGCCCACACCGCCGCCGCGCAGTGCGCCCGCGAACGATGGGCGCACCTCGGAGTTCAATCGGCAGCCGCCCGCCGCGCCACCGCGCAGCACTCGCCCCGACCCGCGCCAGCCTGACCCCCGCCAGAAGGATGCAAGCGACAAGGGCGACGACGATTTCGATGTGCCGCCGTTCGTGCAGATTTTGCGCGGACGCTGAACGACACCCCAAACCCGAAGCCGGAAGCGAACGAATAGCCCGCTTCCGGCTTCTGGCATCCCGGAGGAGAGCGATGCATTGCCCCTATTGCGCTGCCCCCGATAGCCGTGTCATTGATTCGCGTGAACTCGGCACGGGCGACAGCATCCGGCGGCGACGCGAATGCCAGAAATGCGGGCGACGGTTCACGACCTATGAGCGCGTCGAGGCGGTCAGTTTGTATGTAGTGAAAAAAGATGGGCGCCGCGAGGAATACGACCCGCGCAAGATGCGAACCTCCGTCCGTATCGCCTCCACCAAACGCCCGATCAGCGAGGCGACAATTGATGCACTCGTCGCGGACGTGGAGCGGTCGCTCTCTGATTTAGGGCAGCGCGAAGTGTCGAGCAGTATTATCGGGGAGTTCATCATGGAGCGGCTGCACGATCTCGATTTGGTGGCGTATATCCGCTTCGCCTCGGTCTACCGCGATTTTGCCGACCTCGCGGAGATGCGTGCCGCGATAGACGGTCTCGTGCGTGACCGCCCCGCCCGAACTCGTCCGGTGCGCCGGACAACACGCCCGCCGCCCGCACAATCGTAGGCAAAAGAAATGCGCCCCGCATTCACGGGGCGCATTCTCCAACGGACAGCTTGGTTAGTTCAGGTGACCCTGAATCTTGTCCATGAGGCGGGGCTTCGGCTGAAAACCGACGATCTTCTCCGCGATCACGCGCACATCTTCGTTGTTCTCGTTTTTGACCGTCTTGATGAGCATGAGGGTCGGGATGCTCATAATCTCGAACTGCTCTTGCAGTTGCGGGTTGTCGTCCACGTTGACTTTTGCGATAGTCAACTTGCCGTCGAGTTCTTCCGCAATCTGCTCAAGTACCGGGGCGACCATCTTGCACGGCCCGCACCACGGTGCCCAGAAATCCACGAGTACCAGCCCTTCGGCCTCGATCACATCTTTCTTGAACGATTCGTCGGTCACTTGCACCGGATGTGCCATTGCTCCGCTCCTTCTTCCCTGCGAAGTATCGCAGTTTCCCCCGCGTTCTTTGCGGCTCTATCATTGATAACATGATACCCGCCTACGGTATTCCGCATTTCGCACACTCGGCTGCTGCATCCTCGCGCTATGGTACAATCGAGCCAATGAACAGGGCGCAGTTGGACGGCAGTCGCATACAGGTAGGGTTCGATGGCGCGATGCTCGATGCCCCGAATACGGGGAGCGGGCAATACAGCGGTGCGTTACTCGCCGCATTGCGTGCAATGCCCGATATCGCCGTCACTGTTCTCGCGCCCACCGCGTTGGCGGCGTATCCCGACGCAGTGATTGTGCTATCGCCCGTACCGCTGCGGTCCGCCCGCATCCGTAAAGTGTGGTGGGAGCAGCGTGGCGTTGTCCGCGCCGCCATCCTCGCCGGGGTGGAGGTGCTGCATATCCCGTATTTCGCCGCGCCGATCCGCGCACCGTTGCCGGTCGTGGTGACGGTACATGATGTGATCCCTCTGCTCTTTCCACTCTATGCAGGTGGGTGGGCGATGCGAGCGTACTTGCGCCTTGTCTCGTACGGCACGCGCCACGCGGCGGAAGTCATTGGGGACTCCGCATGTTCGCGACGCAACGCGGTGCGATTGCTTGGCCTCGACCCCCGGCATGTCACCGCAATCCCGCTCGCGGGGGACACGACCGCTCCGGCAATGGATGCCACCATGGTCGAGGCGGTGCGGGAGAAGTTCGGGTTGTCGGGCGCGCGGGTGGTGTTCAATGTCGGGGGGCTGGATGTGCGGAAGAATGTGGCGACGGTGCTGCGAGCGTTCGCCCGCGCCCTGCCCGATCTCGGTGGCGATGTGACGCTGGTAATCGCCGGGACCTCACACGGCAATTCCGCGTTGCATCCCGATCCGCGCCCGCTCGCCGCCGCGCTCGGCATTGCGGGGCGAGTCGTCTTTCCGGGGCGCATCACCGATGCCGAAAAAGCCGCGCTCTATCGCATCGCGTCGTGCTATGTCGCGCCGAGCCGCTACGAGGGGTTCGGGCTGACGCCGCTCGAAGCGATGGCGTGCGGCGTGCCAGTGATCGCCGCCGATGCGAGTTGCACCCCGGAAGTGACGGGAGACGCAGCATTGCTCGTGCCGCCCGATGATGTTGCGGGGTGGGCTGCGGCATTCGTGCGCGTGCTGTCCGACGATGTACTTGCCGCGCATCTCGCAGCGGCGGGTCGGCAACGAGCGACGCACTTCCGGTGGGACGCGACCGCCGCCGCGACCGTCGCAATATATCGCCGTGCGTGCGGGCAAGTGCCGGAAATCGCGGGGGTGGCGCGGTGAAAATCGTGCTGCTTTCCAAGGCGATGGTCGTCGGGCCATACCAGAAGAAACTCGAAGAACTGGCGAAATTGCCTAATGTGGACCTCACACTCGTGGTGCCGCCCGTGTGGAATGAGCCGCACGGCGTCGGTCCTCAACGATTCGACCCGCAACACACGACGGGGTACGAAGTGGTCATTGCCCCGATGCAGTTCAATGGCAAATTCCACTACCATTATTACCCGACAATCGGCAGAATCCTGCGCGACCGCCGCCCAGATGTCTTTCATATTGACGAGGAGCCGTACAACTTCGCCACCTACCACGCGATGCAGGCGGGGAAAAAAGTGGGGGCGCGGATGTGCTTCTTTACGTGGCAAAATATCTTCAAGCGATACCCTGCCCCCTTCGCGCAGATGGAGCGGGCGGTATACGAAGGTGTCCATGCTGCCGTTGCGGGAAACCGCGAGGCAATGGAGATTTTGCGGGCGAAAGGGTTTGCGAAACCGACCGTCGTTATTCCGCAGATGGGGTTCGACCCCCTGCTGTATCAGCCACCCCCACCGCAACCCCGCCCCGTGGGCCGCCCACCAACCGTCGGCTACATCGGGCGGCTGGTGGAGGAAAAAGGTGTGCAGGTGCTGCTGGAAGCCGTCGCGCTGCTGAAGGAGCCGTATCGCGTTGAGATCATCGGCACGGGGTACTACCGCACGGAACTGGAAGTGCAGGCTGCCCGGCTCGGTATCCGCGACCGCATCTTCTTCCGCAACTCTGTGCCGTCCCGTGAGGTGCCGGATGTATTGAGCCGCCTCGATATGCTGGTGATCCCGTCGCTGACGCGCTCGAATTGGAAAGAACAGTTCGGGCGGGTGATTGTCGAGGCGATGGCGTGCGAAATCCCGGTGATTGGCTCGGATTCGGGCGAAATCCCCAATGTGATCGGGGACGCGGGGATCATCACACCGGAAGGGGACGCGCAAACCCTCGCGCTGCGTATCCATGAGTTGCTCGAAGACCGCGTGCAGCGGCTGGAATATGCGGCACGCGGGCGACAGCGGTTTTTGCGGCACTTCACGCAGGAGCAGGTCGCGCACCGGTATTACCAGATGTATTTGGCGATGGTGTATGGCAATGTCCCGTATGAGCCACCGCCGCCGGTCAGCGTTGCACCACGCCTGCCGGAAATGCAGAATCCCGCGCCTGCCGCGCAAAGCCGCCGCCCTCGTGCTGCCTCGTCTCCTGCATCGGCGACGCCAGCGCGACCATTTCCGGTACCGGAAATAGCGTCCGTGCGCGAGGACGAGGACGAGCCGGACTATCCCCCCGGCTACGGTAATGCCGCACAGTACGACGAACTTCCTCCGGATGACCCTGCGTGGGCGGAGTACATAGAGTATGAGGAATACGCCGACGATGACGACGAGCCGCCCGAGCCGCAAGTAAAAACGGTGCCGGACTGGTGGTTACGCCGGTGAGGG
>JBBRMX010000054.1:0-16563 GCA_038230615.1 Thermomicrobiales bacterium
CAACCAGCCCACGGAGGGAATGTATGGTGGACGAGCGGACGGGCGAGGCATATGAACTGGACGAGCATCTCACCGTCGTTGGACGCAAACTCGCGGCTGGCGATCTCGCGCCGCCCTTCGCGCTCGATCACTTCGATGCGGCATCTGGCACGATGCAGACGGTGACACTAGCCGATTCCGCCGGAACCGTGCGGCTGCTGAATGTCATCAACTCGCTCGACACGCCGGTATGTCATCTCGAAACCCATCGGTGGGACGAGTTACGCGCCGACCTCCCACCCGACACCGCCGTCTACACCGTCAGCATGGACCTCCCCTTCGCCCAGGCACGCTGGCACGCAGGCGAGGGTGTGACGCATCCGCAACTCTCGTCGCACCGTGATGAGGCATTCGGGCGCGAGTACGGCGTGCTGCTCAAAGAATGGCGGTTATTGCAACGGGCAGTCTTCGTCATCGGGCGCGATGGCACAATCACCCACGCCGAATACGTCCCCGACCAGATGCAGGAGCCAGATTACGGCGCGGCAATCGCGGCGGTGCGGGATGCGGGCGACAAACTCTCAGGCGGTTAATCTCTTTCGATTGGGGTAATAATGACGCTCATCGTGGGGATTTTGGGGACGGGCGATATGGGGCACGCAGTCGGGGCGACACTGCGGGCGGGCGGGGCGCGGGTTGTCACCTGCCTTGCGGGACGCAGTGCGCGAAGCCGTACACTCGCAGCGGACGCAGGGTTTGATGATCTGCCGACGATGGACGATCTCGTGCGGGAAGCGGACCTGTTCTTGAGCATCATCGCGCCCGCAGCAGCGAGCGAACTGGGGGAACGGGTTGCGGCATCGCTGCGGGCGACGGGCGCACAGATCGTGTTTGCCGAGTGCAACGCTATCGCGCCGCACACCGTTCGCGCCATTGGGCAGATCATCACGGCGGCGGGCGGCACATTCGTAGATGCGGGCATCGTTGGCGGACCGCCGAAACCGGGTCAGTCGGACACGCGCTTCTACGCCTCCGGTCCCAGTATCGGCGCCTTTGCCTCCCTCGCAGAGTACGGGTTGCAGGTGCGCATCATCGGCAGCGAGATCGGGCAGGCATCCGGCCTGAAGATGTGTTACGCCGCCCTGACCAAGGGGCTGACCGCGCTCGGCACCGAACTACTTGCTGCCGCGCACCTGATGGGACTTGGCGATGCGCTTCGTGCCGAGCAGGAAGCAAGCACCCCCGACCTGCTCCATTCGCTCATGCGCTCGGTGCCGACGATGCCCGCAAAGTCGCGCCGCTGGGTCGGGGAGATGGAAGAAATCGCCGCGACCTTCGACGATCTCGGGTTGACACCTCGGATGCTGCTCGGTGCCGCCGATATCTATCGCCTTGTAGGTGAGACCCCGCTCGCTGATGAGACGCCCCAGACCCGTGACCCAACACGCACGCTTGATGCGGTAATCGGGATCATCGCGGCACAGGCGGCACGCAAGTAGATTCGCCACTTTACATATATATCGCACGGTTCTACGCCGTTCATTTATACAGGTAGTCAGTATGTTTTGTGGTGTAACGCATTGACAATTTATGCCATCTATCGGTACTATGCATGACATAACACGTCGGGGGACGGATGTGGGAGGGTACAGGGAACGTGAGAGACGGACGGCAACTACCACACACGACACGACGCTATCTCCGTGCGGAGCAGCCTCCCGGCTCTCCCGTCCCACCGCTGCATCGTGTGCCACCCGCATTTGTACCGCTGCTGCTGCGTTTCGCGTCACCGTTGCTGCTCATCGGGGTTGTTGTGACCGTGCTGGTCGGGCAGGGTTTCTGGGCAGCACCGCCCGGCACCAACCCGAATGCCGTGCAACAACCAACGGATACGGTGCCGCTCGTTGCCAGCCCACCGGACGCTCGTGATCTCGGTAACGGGATAGATTCCCGCGAAGACCCCGCGATTGACAGCGTTAGCCTGACGACACTACCGCGCAATGTGGACAGCAGCCCCGCCTTCACGGGGTACTTCTCACGCCCGAGTTCGATCATTACCACGGTGCCACAGCGGGTTTCGATTGTTCCCGCACGGCGCGACGATACGCTCTCCACGATTGCCCGACGTACCGGGGCATCGCCCGCTGCCCTCATGTACGCGAACAGCATCAACGATCCCGAACGCCCTTTGACCACCGGGCAGACGATTCGCGTCCCCCCGGCAGGGACAATGCTGCACCGTATCAAAGATAGTGATACGCTGGAAGGTATCGCCCGCGCCTATCAGGTCAAGCCCGAAGAAATTGCGTCGTACCCCGGCAACAATATCCAGCAGACAGGCGACCTCGTCTCCGGTAATTTTCTCATCATCCCGACAAGCAATCTGCCGGTGCGGGATCGCGTCGTCTTCTATCAGGTGCGCGAGGGGGATTCGCTCTCGAAAATTTCTTCGCTCTACGCGTTGAATGACCCGCGCACACTGCAATGGGCAAACAATCTTGCCAGCGCGAATTTGGTTAGCCCGAACCAGATCGTTGCGGTGCCACCGATTGACGGCATCATCCACCTCATTGACCAAGACGATACGAAACGGACCACCGAGGACGCCGTCACCCAGATCGCCAAGAACTTCGCCTGCACCAGCATCCCGTGCAACGACGCGCCGGCAAACGACCGTGTCAATAAACTGGCGCAGGATATTTTTTCGTTTGGCCCAAACCATCTGACGCGGGGCGGCAAATTGGTACTTGGGCAGGAGATCATTGTCCCCGGAGGCATCCCGTATATCGAGCCTCCCCCTGTTGTCATCCCCAAGAATGTCACCATTGACAACCCCGATATTCGTGCGGGCGGCACAAGCATTGTCACTACGACGGTTACCACAACCACCACAAGTAACACTTCAACATCTTCTACCCGCTCCAGCGGTACGATAGCAGCGCGGACGACCGCAACCGACGACTACGGTCCTGCCGGAAGTTCGGCCATCGCCCGCGCCGCGCAGCGGCATCTCGGCGAGTACCGCCGACCGGACGGGGTGCCGTGGGTAGGGTGGTGCGAGATGTTCGTCGGCAATGTGGCGTCGGAGGCAGGGTCTGGACATTACCGGTTCGCCACTGCGCTCATTGATGCACGCTCTGGTCCACTCTATCGTGGTCGCGCCCCGGCAGGAAGCCTCGTCTTTTTCGATCAGAGCTGGAACTACGCGGGGCATGTCGGCATCGCAATGGGCGACGGCACAATGATCTCCACGCTCAGTGGTGGCGTCGTCCGCAGTGTATACGAGGGCAGTGCAGGCTACTTAGGGTGGAGACCGTTCCCCTGAGGGCAGGGGCAGCAAGACTAGTCCTCATCGGGGTTCGGTATGGCCCCGTGACGAAGATGATGCAGTCACGGGGTTTTTGTGTCATAATCCGTCGAAACTTATGTAAAGGAGTAGGACGTGGCACAGCGCGGGAACAATAGAACGTACGGAAGGTCTCGCAGACGGCGCGGCGGGCTGTTTGCACGGCTCGTTCCTACGTTTGTGCTGTTCGGGATCGTCGGGACGGTGCTGTATGGTGGGGGATTCTGGGCAGCGGATGCCCCAACACGCACGCAGACTGACGGCCCGACGGACATGATCGCGCCTCCACCGGACGACGGCACGAGCGGTGTCATCGCATCGTCCACCGAGCCACCGAGTGATACCGGAGTGACGACGGGGATTATCGGGCAGAGTTTTCCTAACACGCCGATCAATGTGACCGACTTGAGTGCAGACAATTACCTGACACGTCCGTCGCTGACGATCACGACTTCCCCGCCCCGTATCGAGACGATCCGCGCACGCCGCGATGAGACGCTTTCGTCTATCGCTACACAGCGCGGAATACTGGTGAGCGCATTAATGTACGCGAACGGTCTGAATGACCCCGACCGCACCTTGCCCGTCGGCATCACGATCAAGGTGCCACCGAAGGGGACGATGCTACACCGCATACGGGAGACCGACACGCTGGAAGCCATTGCCCGTGCGTATCAGGTCAAGCCGGAACAGATCACCGGCTACGTTGGCAACAATATCCAGCAGACAGGCGATCTTGTGGCGGGTTCCTATTTGCTTATCCCGACGAACAATCTACCGGTGCGAGATCGCGTTGTCTTCTATCAGGTACGCCCGGAAGACACGCTCTCGAAAATCGGCTCGATTTACGGGTTGCTCGATGCACGCACGCTGCAATGGGCGAACAATTTGCAGGATGTCAATTTCGTGCAACCGGGGCAGGTCATCGCGATCCCCCCGACCGACGGCATCATCCATATCATCGATCAGGACGACACGAAACGGACGACTGAGGATGCCGTCACCCAGATCGCGAAGAACTCTGCCTGTACCACGATCCCGTGCGAAACCACACCATCCGATGCCCGCGTCACAAAGCTGCGCGACGGCATCTTCTCGTTCGGCCCGAATGGTCTGACACGGGGCGGCAAATTGGTACTGGGACAGGAAATCATCGTTCCCGGTGGCATTCCGTACATCGAGCCGCCCCCCGTCGTTATCCCCAAGAATGTCGTCATTGACAATCCGGTGAGTGCGCCCGCGCCCGTGCTGCGTCCTGCACCGCCGCTACAGCCGCAACCCGGTGGGCAACCACGCCCTGCACCTGCGCCCGCGCCTGCACCCGCGCCGAGCATCGCGGCAGGGTTTCCCGGTCAGTTCCCCGCGATCTATTACCCCGCGCAAGGTGTGGGGAGCGGGCGTAACCCCGGCTTCGTCTGGCCTGAGACCGGGACAATCACCTCCAATTTCACCAGTGTACACAACGGTATTGACATCGCCACCACCATAGGCACGCCGCTGCGTGCCGCCGCGAGCGGCTACATCGTATACGCGGGGTGGACATCGAGCGGGCTTGGCATCGCCGTGTACATTGACCACGGAAACGGATTCGTCACCGTCTACGGTCATATGAATGATGTGGCAGTGAAAGTCGGGCAATATGTGACGCAAGGGCAATACATCGGGCCGGAGGGAAGCACCGGCAACAGTACCGGCCCACACATCCACTTCATGATTATAGAAAATAACCGCTCGGTGAACCCCTTCAACTACCTCCCGTAAGCGAGGCTTTTGTGCACCCCCCTTTCTCTCAGAGAGAGGAGATGGCGCACGATGCAACGATACCTATTGGAGAGCAGGGGCAGTATTCACGGCTCGGGGTTGCGAACGACCGGGCGATAGCGGGGTTCGTCGTTCGACGCACAAACTACATGTCCGCCTCAGGCAAGAGTGCGCAGTGCGAGACGAGTTATCGCTTATCGCCAAGCCACCCGCTGACGCGATCAATGAGCCGCTCGGTGAGATCGGTCGCGCCGTCCGCGAGAGACCGTGCAGCAGCAAGTCCCTCAGTGACAGCGGCACGGGCGTGGTGCCGTGTCTCCGCCGGGAGACAATCAAGCGCGTCACGCACGGGTGCCGCCAGATTCGCGTCAGCGGGGTTATTTGTAGCGCGTTGCGACACGGGTGCTCTGAATCTTGCGATCATGCTTCGGCTGTGCCATCTTCGTCGTGACGGTGCAATCGGCGGTAATATTGGTCTGACACGACAGGCGATCTTTGCTGAACTGCAGTTTTGCGAGTTCGGTCTTTGTGCGTGGCGACGCCGCCCGTTCCGGCGAAATCTGCATTACACAGGTACCGCACAACCCGCGCCCACGGCAATTGAGAAACTTGTCTTCTCCCTGATACACTTCGACGCCGTTATCGAGCGCGGTCTCTCGCAGATTCGCGCCTTCCGGCACCTCGACCGACAGATGTTCGTTCTTGAAGCGAATAATCGGCACGCTGGCTCTCCTCTCGCGGATCGTTGTTCGCACCGGCGGCGCACTGCACACCGGCCTCTCCGTTAAATCAATTGATGGCTTTCCGGCTGCAACACTAGCTCCGCCAAGGCACTTCCCGGCGGTTGCGTGGCGGCGTACACCACCGCCCGCGCCGCGTCGTCTATCGTCAACATTTTGTCGCGTTGCACGCGCATCGTGATTGTGTCCCAGAAGGGGCTATCTACCCCACCGAAATGGAGCGCGGTGCAGCGAATCCCCTGCCGCTTGAGGTCTATCGCCATTGCTTTCGTCAGCCCGGTCACACCGTATTTCGCGGCGCAGTACCCCGCGCCGCTCGCCATCGGAGCGCGACCGAGCACGCCGGGAAAAGTGATGATTGCGCCGCCACCGTTGCCTGTCATCACCCGCGCCGCCGCTTGTGCGGTGAGAAAAGTCCCTTTCACGTTGGTGAGCAGCATCGTATCGAACTCATCTTCGGTGAGATCGAGGACCGGCTTGAGTACACCGACACCCGCCGCAAGGATGGCAATGTCCATGCGCCCGAATGTCTCCGTCGCTTTCGTAAGGAGTTGTGCCACATCGGCAGATTTCGTCACATCGGTGGGAACCGCGAGAGCATCGCCCCCCGCATCAATAATCGCCGCGACGGTCGCATCGAGCATCTCCGTACGCCGCCCCGCGACGACGATTTCCGCGCCCTCCTGTGCCAAGAGCAGTGCAGATGCCCTGCCGATGCCGCTCCCGCCGCCCGTCACGAGGACGACCTTGCCGCTCAATTGTCCCGCCATACTACCCTACTCCGTCGCTTCCCTGCGGTATCCGCGTCCACCATTGCACGCGACACTATCGTACCATATTCGCGCTGCACGTCTGTTCTCCACCGTGGTATGGTTGCGCCCATCGTATCTGTCGCACGCCGACCAAAGGAGCACACATGAAAATCACCGAGATGCGGGTGGTACCAGTAGCGATGGCAGACCCGCCGCTCCGAAGCGCGTTCGGGCTACATGCCCCCTATGCACTCCGCACTATCGTGCAACTGAAAACCGACGACGGCATCACCGGGCTAGGTGAAACGTATGGCGGCACGACCCCATTGCGCGATCTCGAAGCGGCGCGGGAGCGTGTTATCGGACAAGACCCGTATCAACTGACCCGCATCGAAGCGGCAATTGCGGGCGATCCCACGACCGCGCCAAATGCCGAACGTCCATGGGAAGGTGCGCTTTCGACACCCGTACAGACCTTCTCCCCTATCGAAGTCGCGTGCCTCGACATTATCGGCAAAGCGACCGGACGACCTGTGGCGGATTTGCTCGGCGGGCGATACCGCGACGCGGTGGACTTCTCCGCGTACCTGTTCTACAAGCACGCGGGCGCGGGCGGCACCGACGGCCTTGCGGACGCCTCTACCGCCGCCAGAGAACGCGATGATTACCGTGCGCGTGAGGCACTATCGGTAGACGGCATCGTCCGGCAGGCGCAAGATTTCGTGCGGCTGTTCGGCTTCAAGAGTATCAAACTGAAGGGTGGCGTTCTTGCACCCGACGACGAAGCAGACGCAATTATCGCCATGCACGAGGCATTCGGAGAGGGAACACCGCTGCGGATTGACCCGAACTGCTCGTGGAATGTGGATACCTCTGTCCGCATCGCCAAGCGGCTCGAAGGCGTACTCGAATATTACGAGGACCCCACAGACGGCAAAGTGAACATGGCGATGGTGGCGCAACGGGTACCGCAACCGCTTGCCACAAACATGTGTACCACGTCGTGGGCGGACATTCCCGAAACCGTGGCGCGTGGCTCGATCAAGATTCTGCTCTCCGATCATCACTTGTGGGGCGGGCTAACTGCGACCGTGCGGCTGGCGCAACTTTGCCGCGTCTTTGATTGGGGCGTTTCGATGCACTCCAATTCGCACCTCGGCATCTCTCTCATGGCGATGGCGCATGTCGCGGCGGCGATCCCCAATCTTGCATATGCCTGCGATACGCATTATCCGTGGCAGGTGGAAGACGTGATTGCGGGCGGCAAGCGGCAGTTCACCGACGGGCAGATTCGCATAGACGACGCGCCGGGGCTTGGCGTGGAGCTGGACGAAGACGCCCTCGCCCGCCTCCACGAGCAATACCGACGGGCGGGGCGGGCAGGGCTGACCCACCGCGATGATGTGGCGGAGATGCAGAAAATCCAGCCGGGTTGGGTGCCAGTGCGTTGGTAAGATCGTCAAGATTCCCCGCTATCGCGCTCGATTACTTGTCTGTGACAGGGTATGAAAAGAGATGGACAATCACTGACCGCGTGGCATAGTCTGTCGCTATCCACCGTACCGAGGCAACTTCAGTGCCTGAGCAGGACACCTGAGAGGACGAACGAGACGAGACCACCATGGTCTCGCCTCGTTCGGGGCATGTCTGGGGGTGCGCGTATCAGTCGCCTGCGGTGCCCGACGCGCCGAGTCGTGGTGCTTGCCCGCGATGAATGAGGATTCCGGGCTTCCACGGTGCGCCAAGGAGCGGGAGAAGGAAGCGATCGAGACCCCAGTAGCCCGCGACCTGCCATGCCATAATCAGGAGAATGCCGAGCGTAAAGAGCACCGGGTTGGTGCTGGCGGAGCCAGCGAGCATGAAGCTCATATTCATCAGGACTCCGAAGAAGGCGGCGATGCCGACGAGACCACCGCAGATCAACCCGATGCCGACCAGAATTTCTCCGAGACAAATGACCTTTGCAAACCATGTGTCCCAGTGGTTATCGAGCATAAACTGGATAAAGGTACGATACCAGTCGTAGGTGATCGCTGCCCTACCGGGTGCTGCGGGGATTTTTGCCGCGTTTGTCCAGAACCCGCGCAGCGGTATGCCACTGCTCAGCCACGATGGGCTGCCGGTGGCTTTTTCTAACCCGGCTACCAGCCACGAGACGCCCACATAGAGGCGCACGGCAAGCCAGATCGGCGCGGCGTTCGTGTGGTGAAAGAGGAAGCGCGCAACTGCCGGCTCAGGTACGTCCGATCCCGTTTCCGTGTCAACTCGCTTCTTCGAGACGTTATCGTAGATGAATGTCCCGACTGCCCCCAATGCCACCGCGAGACCGAGGATCGCAGCGATGACACCGGGGCCTTCCTGCCAATTTGCTCCAATCTGGAAAACGACAAATCCGACCACGATCATGGCCGCGAGTAGGACATCTCGCCTGCTCATCTTTGCCTCGGTTTGCATTGCTGATCCTCCTCCCCGGTGTATCTCCGGGTGTTTTTCGTACGTCCACACATTTATCCTTACCGAATCTAGCGTAGCGTCCGCAGCATTGAGAAGACGTTGCAATGTCCTGCCGCGCTGTGACAAAAGCGTGACAGATCAACGAGCAACGCGCGGGTGATCATCGGAGCAGCGTGCACGATGCATCCGCAAGGGACAAATGACACGCTTTTGCCACGCCTACGTGCGTATGGTTATCACTTTGTGATGCCGTATAGGTCATTCTTTACCCCAGCATCTTCCAATCCCCGCCGCAGCGGTAACTCCTGCCCCATCGAGGAGGAAGGTGCAAATGATCGGGGAACCCGACAAGGAGGCATTGGATGACTTTCGAGCAACGGCTGCACACGACGCTTGCCGCGCTCGGGCCGCCGCAGGGTCGCCCGGAACAGAGTCGTGATGGGGCCGCAGCACTTGTCGCGGTTCATGCGCCACATCTCCTGAAACGGTTTGCAGCCTTGGCGGTGTCGCTACAAACGCTACCGCCAGCGGGCGGGCAGGGTGCTATCCTTGCCTGTCGCAACGGCCCGCTCGGGTATCGCACGGTGGAGTACCGCTCCCGCGATATGCATATCGTGCTGGACGCCGTCGAACACAAATCGCAGCTCTGGTGGGACGCGAACGGCGAGATCGGTTCATACGTCCTTACCCCGGATACGACGGCGCATGACCTCGATGGCGCGGTTCTCCAAGCAGTCTCCGCCTTTGTGCGCACCCATACACCGGTCAAGACCGCGTGTTTATCCTGAGAGCAACCCGACCTCTGGTACACTATCCTTCCTCCAATTGTTTTCGCGCCGAGCGGACACTGACACAGGATGGAACGGTGTGCCGATGAACGAACAAGAAGCAGAGGGTTTAGACCCTTTCGACGCTTTGGAGGACGCGATCCTTTCCATTGCGTCCGAATTGGAACTCGACACGGTCTTTCAGCGCATCACCGACCTTGCCCGTGAATCTATTGCTGCACGCTACTGTGCCATCGGCATCGTCGGGCCGGACGGCTATCTCTCGGACTTCATCACCTCCGGTCTCTCCTCCACAGAGCGCGAGCACCTCGGTGCGCCACCGCGTGGGCACGGCATCCTCGGTGTCCTGATGCGCGAACAGCGCACGCTACGGCTCGCCGATCTCGGGCAAGACCCGCGTTCCGTTGGCTTCCCGCCTCATCACCCGCCGATGGTCAGTTTCCTCGGCGTGCCGATCCGCGTGGGCGATCAGGCGGTGGGCAATCTCTACCTCACGGAGAAAATCGGGGGCCAAGGGTTCTCGAGCGCAGACGAGCGGTCGGTAGAGCGGCTCGCCCGTCATGCTGCCATCGCCGTGCTGAATGCGCGACGCTTCACCGAGGTGAAGACACAGCGCCAGCAACTTCAGGCGATCATCGAGTGCTTGCCGCAAGCGGCCACAATCCGTGACGCGCCCTCGGGTCTCCTGCGTGCCGCTAACATCTGGGCACATGACCTCCTCGGTATCGCCACGCTAGCGGAAGGGGGTCTCGCGGAGGTAGCGGTAGACTTCCACCCCAATCATCCGGATGGCACGCCGTTTCCCATCGCGGAGACCCCCACCGTGCTCGCCCTCACAACTGGAGCTACCAGTGTCGATGTAGAGATGGTGATCGTCGGGCCGGATAATCGCCCCATGCACTTGGCAGTGAGCGCAATCCCCGTACGCGACACGGCGGGCCATGTCACTGCCGTAGTCAGTCTCTTCCGTGATGTGACGCAAGCACGCGAGGCAGAACAGTTGAAAGACGACTTTCTCTCGCTCGTTTCGCATGAACTGCGTACGCCGCTCACCACTATCCAAGGCGCGGCGCACATGTTGCTCTCACAAGGCGACGAACTGACGCCGATGGCCCGTGAAATGCTTCGGCTTGATATCGCCAGTGAAAGTGAGCGGCTCTCGCGCATGCTCAAGAACATGCTCGCGCTCTCCGCATATCAGGCCGGGCGGCTGCATATCGAGCACGATCCCTTCTTGTTGCAACCCCTGTTGCGCGGCGTGATGCGAGAAGTAGAGCGACATTACCCGGTGTATCATTTCGTGCTCGACCTGTTACCGGGTTTGCCCCCCGTGGAAGGAGATGAAGAGTTGATCGCGCAGGTAGTTCATAACCTCGTGGAAAATGCCGCGAAATACACCCCTGCAAATAGCACCATTACCCTCGGTGCGCACGCGGGTGCGAATGAAGTCGTCGTCTTTGTGCGCGATGAAGGCCCCGGAATCCCCCCGGAGGATCAACAGCGAATCTTCCAACGCTTCCACCGTGCGAGTACAGGCAGGCAGGGAATGGGGTTGGGGTTATATCTGTGCGAGCGGCTCGTGGAAGCGCATGGCGGGCGGATCTGGGTAGAAAGCACGGCGGGCGCAGGGGCGACCTTTCGCTTCACGCTGCCACGATTGCCAGAAGGGGAAAGCGATGAAGAAGCCGACGATTCTCGTCGTTGACGACGAACCTCCCATCGTGCGACTCGTACAACTGAAACTGGAATCGGCGCAAATGGTCGTTCACTCGGCGCGTAGCGGTACGGAGGCTCTGACGATCCTTGAGGATGAACCGATTGATCTCGTCGTTCTTGATGTGACGATGGCGGGTATGGATGGCTTCGAGACTCTGCGACACATCCGCACGCACTCAAATGTGCCGGTAATCATGCTCACGGCACGCACACTCGATGTGGACAAACTCCAAGGTCTCACTGGTGGCGCGGACGATTACATCACGAAGCCGTTCAACCCCGACGAACTGGCCGCACGCATCACCGCCGTGCTCCGCCGCAGTAATGGGCAACAGATGAGCACGAGCGGGCGGCTTGCGTATGGCGACCTCGTCATTGACCTCGACCAGCGCCGCGTCACCCGTGCTGCGGCAGAAGTGCGCCTCTCGCGCACTGAGTGGCAACTCTTGAACGAGCTTGCCACGAATCCCGGCAAGGTGCTGCTCCATGCCGAGTTGCTCACGCGCATCTGGGGCGCAGAGTTTCGCGACGAGAGCCAGTACCTGCGTACATGGGTGAGCCGCTTGCGGACCAAACTTGGTGATGACTCCCTGATCACCACCTTTCCCGGTCTCGGCTACAGGCTGGAACCGCCACCATGAGCCGGATCAAATCGCGCGGGGGAAACGTGGCACGCCGCAGGTAGGGGGTCAAATCCCTCACTGTCTACCGTCTCCTGCCCTCTGCCTCCCCACATTAGTTAGATGGTCGGCATCCGTAAGCCTTGTGACGCGAGGGGATGGGCATCTTCAGGCGTGTACCGCCCGCCATATGAGCGAATGAGTTGCGACGCCACGCCTCCGAGTCCGAGCGCGATAGTGAGTGCCATCACCGGCATCGCGGGCGAGGCGGACGGGTCATTCTTCCAGAGCATAACGACGCCCATGCCCCCGACCGAACCGACGAGGCAGGCGAGGAATCCCGTGAGACCGTACGCTGCTTTAACTCCGACGGGCCGCTCCCGCAGTACGGCAATACTGGTGCCGAGTGCCGCCGGGATTAGCAGGCCGAGATCGAGCACCTTGATGAGCCACCACAAGCGTGGGTCCTCTCGATACGCTTGGGAACGTTCCCCGCCCGCAAAAGCGGCGAGTTGCTGCATCCACGCGAGCGCGAACAGCGCACTCGGCACGAAGAGTGCCGCCGCCGCCGTGAGTCGCAGAGGAGGGCGAGGCATCGGGAGTTGCCCTTCGTCCAGTGCCGAC
This sequence comes from Thermomicrobiales bacterium, assembly GCA_038230615.1. Taxonomy (GTDB): domain Bacteria; phylum Chloroflexota; class Chloroflexia; order Thermomicrobiales; family JALYUS01; genus JBBRMX01. The sequence goes on from JBBRMX010000054.1 coordinate 12,781, forward strand.
CACGCATTCACCGCGATAGAGACGCCAAACACCATCATGCCCAGATGGAGGGGCAAGAACTGCTCGTTGTTCCCCGGATAGCGCTGGTACTCGGCCCCAAGGATTTCGGTCGTATACGTGTAGAGCGCGTAGAGCGACGGGGCAAGTGCCAGTGCGGGCGCGACTTTATGCCCGCGCATCCACAGGGCACCTGCCGTGATCGCTAATGGTGCGACAACGACGAGGGACACAATCTCCCCGCCAATGAGTTGGTTGATCGCATTCGGCGAGTTGTGAAAACGAATCACGCGCAGTGCGAGAGGACCGAGAACTGCATTTGCCGCAATCCCTGCTCCGAGGCTGATGAGTCCTAGACCAACGAGATGCCGACGCTTCATGCAATTCCCCTCCCCTCTTGTGCCGCTGTGGACCCCACCGCCACCGCGTCAACGACGGTGGAGTGTGTCCGGTGCCAGAGCATCGCGAGGAGGTCAAACCCGATAAGCGTAGAGGAGACGACAGGGATTGCCGCCATTGCCACGCCGGTCTTCCGCGACACACGATTGGTTAGGCCGTCGAGAAAATGGCGAGAACCGCTCACGCCAGCGCGAAGAAGATGCGCGTATGCACGGCTTTGACTGCGAACAACGCGATAGGTTCGACGCTTTCTGCCCGCAGTGCCACGTTATCATGCATCCGATTACGTGACGACGAGAGCGGTAACCATACCGAACATACCATGCTCCGTCTCCGCATGGGAGAGGATGTGGCAGTGAAAAGCCCACGCCCCGACCTCCGTACACTCGATGAGTGCGTCCATCCGTTGACCGGGAGCGACGTTTACAGTATCGCAGCGGTACGGCGGGTTGACGTAGCCATCCTGCGCGACAATCGTCATCGGCATCCCGTGCAAGTGCATCGGGTGGATCATCAATCCCTCGTTCATGAAGCGCACGAGCAGCTTCTCGCCCTTCTTCGCGGAGAGGGCTTCCGTGGCAGGGAACCCTTTGCCGTTTAGCGTGAAGCCGAGCGGACCATCCCCAAGAATCATCGTATACTCCCGATCAAACGCGGGGTAGGTGCTCTTGTCCTTCGGCTCGATAATGAACGCGCCGAGCAGTCCCTTCGTCACCTGAAGAGCACTGTTCATGTGCGAGTGGTACATGTGCGAGCCGGGATTGCGTGCCACAAAGTCGTAGGTGAACGACTCGCCCGGACGCACCGGAGGCTGGGTGAGAAAGGGGACACCGTCCATCCCGTTAGGAATCAGCAGCCCGTGGAAGTGAATCGCGGTGCTCTCGTCATCCAGCTCGTTTTTCAGGATCACGCGCACCCTATCGCCCTCGGTGACGCGGATTTCCGGGCCGGGAACCACACCGTTGTATCCATAGGCTTCGACTATCTGACCGGGCATGATCTCCCACTGCACCTTTTTCGCGGTAACCCGAAAGACCTTGGTGCCATCTTGCATCTCCGGCACGGACCGTTGTCCACCCCGCACGGTCTTCTCTTGGGCGAGAAAGGTCTTGATTCCCAGCTCATGCATCCGATCCATCTCCGCGAAGTCCTTCGCGGGGGTCGGCGTTGCGGCCATCGCATTTCCGTCGTGACTCGCCGGCATATTCGCCGCGCTGTTCACGGCAACAGCAGCCGTGGGATGTTCCGCATACCAAGCGGTATTACGCGCCACATTGGTTGCATCCCGGCGGCTGCTCATCAACTTTTCCGGGTCCGTGCCACATGCGATCAGTGCCCCGATACTGCCAGCCCCGACCAACCCGGCAATCATCCGCCGCCGTGACAACCCTGCGATTGATGTTCCCATCCTATCAACTCCTTTATTTATGCGGCTTCGTTGCCGCTGCTCTTATCGTCAGTATGGGCAAAGTGACGTGGCAGCGGCATACCAAGAATGAGCAGGAGTGTGACAAAACCGTGGCGGGTTTGCGCCAATTGACCGATACATGACTTCACACCGTGGCAACTCTCGAAATTGCGCGAGCGATGAGAAAGGCCGCCGCTGCCGCGAGGCCCCTGATCAAGGTCGTCTGCGGGGTGCTGCGCAAAGGGGCGACGCCAGTGAAATATCTCTTCACAAAGCCGAATGCCCCATGATTATGAGTCGCGCCGCCGCAAGTGCATCGCAGACCGACCCTTTTGCGTGGCAAAAGCGTTGCGCTCGTCGTGCGGGCAACGGTAGTGCCGCATGAGACGGCTCAATGCGGTGCCGAGTGTCCCATCCGCCGTCTTGTCACGGTTTTGTCACGGGCAGGTGCGATTTGTCACGTACCCCTCATGGGTATTGATCTACGCTGATTGTTGACGCTCAAGGATGGCACGTTCAGAAAGGAGCACACTATGGGGTACTACGGTGGCATGCATATGGGATGGATCATCCTTTGCACGATCGCAGTCGTAACCATCGTCGCACTGGTCGTCTGGGCAACCATGCACACGGGCAATTCGTCCGGTGTGCGCGATGAGCGTGCGATCTCGCCCGACAACGCGCTGGAGACACTGGAACGCCGCTTCGCGAAAGGTGAGATTGACGACAGTGAGTATCAGCGCCGCCGCCAACTCCTCACACAGCACTGAGATGGCAGATTGATCGTGGGAATCGAGAGTATGAACATCAGGGCCTATAGACCACGAGGAGACGAAGGATGAAGAAACCGATGTTTGGTTGGGTCGTTGCAGGCGTGCTTGCCGTCATCCTGACATTTGGCACTGCCGGTGTGCTCATGGCCGGAGGCTTCAACGGGTTCATGGGCAGAGGCGGCTATGGACCGGGTGGCATGATGGGAGGCAACGGGCAATACGGCTCCGCATATCCCGGCGCGATGCCCGGTGGCATGATGCAGGGCGGCCCCGGCGGGATGATGAACGGTTCCGGTGGTGCGGTTTCCACCGGACAGCCCGTCACGATCGATCAGGCGCAGCAGGCGGTACAGGCCTATCTCGACCGCTACGGCAACACGAACCTGGCAGTCGATGAAATGATGGGATTCCAGAACAACTTCTACGCCATCGTCAAGGAGAAAGACAGCGGCACGAAAGCATTCGAGGTGCTCATTGACCGCAATAGCGGCACGGTCTTCCCCGAGTATGGCCCGAATATGATGTGGAACACCAAGTACGGGATGATGCGCGGGCACTATGATGCGACGGCGATGACGGTGACGCCGGATCAGGCGACGCAGCTTGCCGCGCAGTGGCTGGGGCAGAATCAGGCGGGGGCGACCACCGAGACGCCGGACACATTCTACGGGTACTACACGCTGCACATCATGAAGGGTGGCAAGGTGACGGGGATGCTGTCGGTGAATGGCTCCACCGGTCAGGTCTGGTACCACAACTGGCATGGCTCCTTCATGCAGATGAAAGAAGCCGGCGCGTAACCGTCAAGGAGTGCGACGATGCACTTGCGGTCTTGGGCGATGAACAAACGACTGCAACCGCTGCCGGAACAGGAACGGCCCTCGGCGAAAGAGGCAGACGGCCTTACAAAAACGTACCAACTCAGGGGAATCGCGTTGCAGGTGGTTCGGGGAATCTCCTTCACGATGGAAGAGAAGAGGCGAGGCGATGCACCACATACTCGAAGAGATTGACCTGCTCCTCACCCCGGCACCCCTTGATACGGAGGCGTTGTATGACCGGGTTGCCGGTCAGTATGAGCAGTTCCGGGCCCTGTGGGTCGCGCTCGCAGGCGATGCAGTGGAACAGCCGATGCTCACGGAACTTGGGGCAATTCTCGCACCCGGTCTGCGAATACTGGATGCGGGTTGTGGCACAGGCACGCTC
>JBBRMX010000055.1:0-15760 GCA_038230615.1 Thermomicrobiales bacterium
GTGACGCTCAATCCGGTCAAGCATTTCGATCCCATCGGGTTCCTGTTCCTAATCCTGCTGGCACTCGGCGGGACGGGGTTAGGATGGGGCAGACCAGTGCCGTTCAACCCGTACCGGCTGCGTCCCGACAGCAAGCGCGGCGCGGCAATTGTCGCGGCGGCGGGGCCATTCTCGAACCTCGTTATTGCGACGGTGGTTGCGCTGCCACGCCGGTTGCTGCGCCCCAGTTTCGACGGATTGCCGCAAAATGTGCAGTTGTTTATCAATGTACTGATTACGCTCAATATCGGGTTGGTGGCATTCAACCTAATCCCGTTGCCGCCGCTTGATGGGCTGAAGATTCTCACGGGCATTCTGCCGGACTTCTGGTATCCGGTGCTTGCGCCGCTCGACCGCTACGGGTTCGTGATTCTCTTCGCGGTGATCTTTCTCTTTCCCGCACTGCTGTTCGGGATCAGCGGCCCGGTGCGCGACGCATTGACGCGGCTGATCGTCGGCCCCGCGCAGGTGATACTGCTGCCGCTCTTGCGATGAAGCGGGATACGCCGACGGGCAGTGCGACTGCCTCCGTTGCAGATGGTGGATTCCGCCCGTTGCATCGGACGCGATACCGGGTGCGGCAGGGGGTGTGGGCGTTGATGCCTGCCGCCGCACCGCTCGACCGGAATGCACGCGATGCCGCACTCGCCGTGCTGCCGGATGCAGCGGTGGCGGCGTTCCGCGCCCTACCTCGCGCCGACCAAAGCCACGCCTTGCGGGTTCATGCCGCGCTTCTCACCGCTGGCGAGACCGATTCGCACCTACTTGCGGCAGCATTGCTACACGATGTCGGGAAGCATCCCGGCGTCGGCGTGACACATCGCACCGCGAAGGTGCTGCTTGCCCGCTCTCCGGCGGTGATTGCCGTGCTGATACGAAGCGGGCGCATCGCACCGCGCTGGCGGAGCCGCTTCGCCCGCCTCGTCCACCATGCCGCGCTCGGTGCCGATCTCGCGGCAGCGTGGGGTTGCACACCGGAGACGGTCGGGATTGTCCGTGCCTCGCATGATCACAATGCGCCCGACATGGTACGTCGGTTGCAGGCAGTGGACGACCGTTCCTGACGGTTCCGCACAAACGTCCCCCGCTGCATTTGCGCGACACGACAAATTGTGCGCTCGCATGAGCGAGATGCTTGACACGAAGATACTTTCCCCCCTATAGTCCACACGCAAGAGGGTAAACGAAGCGAATACGGCTACAAGAGACGCAGTGCGCGGACATAGTCGTGCGCGTGAACATACTATGCGTCGTCACATCGGTGATTGCGGGCAGACGTGTTGCGTTTTAGAGATTGTCTGTGACAGAAAGGAAACGAATCATGCGCGACAGCGATGACAGAACCACCGTACAGGACACACGTGGAATGCGCCGACGCCACTTCCTCGCAGGTGCGGCAACAGTTGCGGGGGGCGCGATTCTCGCGGCGTGTGGCGGCGACACTGTCCCGACCGCGACCACCGCTGCCAGCAGCGCGGGCGCAACCAAACCCGCCGCCTCTGCCGCGACGACTGCCAGTACGGCCAGCACGACGACCGCCCCGACCACTGCTCCTGCTGCGGCATCTGCAGCCGCACCGACAACTGCACCGGCGGCGGGGGCGGCATCTTCCGTGGTGGCATCGGCTGCCCCGGCTGCCAGCGGTGCGACGGGTGGGCAAATCAGCATCTATTGGACGAAACCGAGCACGATTCACCCACTCTTTTCGACGGCGGGTATCGAGCAGGGTGTAGAGCGGCAGATGTTCGGCGCGTTGATGCGGATGAACGACAAACTCGAACCCGTGCCGGATTTGATCGAGAAATACGACTCCTCGGCGGACGCAAAAGTATGGACGTTCACGCTCAAGAAGGGGCTGAAGTTTAGCGACGGGATGCCGCTGACGGCGAAAGATGTCGTCTTCACCTTCGAGCGGGCGATTGACAAGCGGACAGGCAGTTATTGGCGGTCGCGGTTGCTCATTATTGACGGCGCGGCGGATTTTGGCGACCAGAAAACCGACAAGATCAAAGGTATCGAGATGCCCGACGACCTGACGGTCAAGATGACGCTAACGACCGCTGACGGCGTGTGGCTTCAAACGATCTCGGACTTCGCGGGGTTGTGCATCCTGCCGATGCACATTCTGAAAGACACCGCACCCGACCAGATGCAGAAAGCACCGTTCTCGTTTGCACCGACGCCGACGGCGGGCGCATTCATCTATTCGGACTGGAAAGCCGACCAATATCTCGAAATCAAGCGCAACGAGACATATACCGCCGGACCGAAAGCGAAGCTGGACAAAATCTTCTGCAAGGTGCTGACGCAACAGGATGTCGGCATCGCGCAGTTGGAAAAGGGCGAGATTGACTTGATGGTTGTGCCAGTGACGGAAGCGGACCGGCTGCGGAAGAATGCGACGCTGACGGTGACGAGCACACCCGCACCCAGCGTCTCCTTCCTCGCGCTGAATATTGATCGTCCGTTTTTCAAGGACAAACGCGTGCGGCAAGCGATGATGTACGCGATTGACCGCGAAAGCATCGTGAAAGAAATCCTCAAGGGCGAAGCGACCGTCGTGAACTCGACGATCATCGGACCGGAGTGGATGGGAACGCCGGACGGTTTGCAGGCATACAAATACGACACAAGTAAGGCGAAGCAACTGCTGAAAGATGCGAACTGGAGTGCCAGCCAGAAAGTCGCGCTGATGTACACCCCCGGCGACAAGATCAATGACGCGCTCGTGCCGATCTTGCAGCAACAGTTCAAGGATGCGGGCATCGCACTCGATCTGTTCACGGTGGATTCGCCGGAATACAACCGCCGTGCGGTGACAGGCGCGACCCCGCAGGCGGCGGGCGATTTCGATATTGCACTGGTTGGTGGCGGCGTCTTCCGGCAGGACCCGAATGTCTCGGCGAAGTATTTCGAGACAGTCTCGTTTACGCCCGCCGGCGCGAATTACGGGCATTACACGAACCCGATGGTGGACGATCTGTTCAAGCAGGGTCGCTCGACGACCGATAAGGCGATGCGGAAGCAGATTTACACCAAACTCGCGCAGATCATCAACGACGAAGTGCCGTGGATTTACCTCTGGTCACCGAACAGCATCCATGCATACAACAAGCGGCTCGTCGGGTTCAAGCCGCCAAGCTACGCGACACATCTTGTTTGGAACGCCGAGGAGTGGAGCGTTACCAAATAACGGGTAATGCATAACGAGTAGCGAGTACTGAGTAACAGAGTATATGTGTTACTCATGGGCTTGTTGCTCTCCGTGCGAACGGAGTACGCGGTGGGGCAATATCTTTTGCGGCGGCTGGCGATCAGCATTCCGGTGCTGATCGGCATCACGCTGGCAACGTATGTGATCGTCAATCTCGCACCCGGCGATCCTGTGACTGCGCTGATTAGCCCCGAAGCGGCGTCATCGCTCGGTCCCGACTGGGTAGCGGGGCAGCGTGAGGCGTTGGGACTGAATAAGCCGCTGCCGGTGCGCTATGCGTTGTGGCTTAAGGAGGTCGTGCGCGGCAACCTCGGTTTTTCGCTGCAAGATCGCCAGCCTATTGGCAAGAAGATCGCGGAGCGCATCGGGCCGACGTTTCGGCTGATGTTCACCGCGCTGGCACTGGCGATACTGATCGCGGTGCCGGTGGGGATTTTGTCCGCACTGCGGCAATATTCCGCGCTCGATTACGCCGTGACGATCTTCGCGTTCACCGCGATTGCAGTGCCGGGGTTTTTCTTGGCACTCGCGGCGATCTACGTCTTTTCGCTTAAACTCGGCTGGTTCCCGACATCGGGCATGAACACGGTGGGCAAGCCGGAGACGCTCGGCGACTCCCTCAGGCATCTCGTGATGCCCGCGACGGTGCTTGGTCTTGCCGAAGCCGCGCCGCTGATCCGCTATATACGGAGTTCGATGCTCGAAGTGAAGCGGCAGGAATATGTCACGGTGGCGCGGGCGAAGGGGCTGCGCGAGAGTGCGGTAATCGGACGCCACGCGCTGCGGAATGCACTGATCCCGCTCGTGACGGTAGTCGCGCTCTCGCTGCCGCGCCTCTTGGGTGGCACGGTCATCATCGAAAAATTGTTCGCGTGGCCGGGGATGGGAACGCTGGCGATCACGGCGGTGCAGGGGCGCGATTACCCCGTCATCATGGCGATCAACCTGATTACGGCGGTGCTGATCGTATTGAGCAACCTGCTTGCCGATCTGGTCTACGCGGCGATTGACCCGCGTATCAAATACACGTAACGCATTGGGCGTCAGTCGGCAGTTGTCGGCGATGAACGGGCAACGCGACGGGAGCAGTGAACGATGGGCAGTGTGTCGAATACCCCGCAGGCAGCCGTCGCCACTCCCCTTGTGGGGGCGGCGGCCCTGCCGCGCCGCCGCTCGATGGGCGTCTGGGGGCGGTTCCGTCGGCACAAACTCGCGCTCGTCGGGATGATCATTCTCGGTATTCTCACGGTGGGGTCAGTCGCCGCGCCACTCGTCGTAGGGGGCCGCGACCCATATCGAACGGAGTTACGGAATATCAAAAAGCCGCCGACGGCGGAACACCCGCTCGGCGGCGACCCGGCAGGTCGCGATGTCTTCGCCCGCCTCATTTACGCAGGGCGCGTCTCGCTCTCGGTCGGGCTGGTCGCGGTGGGCATCTACACCGCGATTGGCGTCGTCCTTGGATCGCTCGCGGGATATTATCGGGGGTGGGCAGACGGGCTCATTATGCGGCTGGCGGATGTCTTTTTGTCATTCCCGACACTGATCGTGATTATCACGCTCGTCTCAATCTTGGGACCGAGCATCTATAACCTGATGCTCGTCATCGGGCTACTCGGTTGGCCGCCGATAGCGCGGATTCTGCGCGGGCTGTTCCTCAGTCTGCGGGAGCGCGATTTCGTCACAGCGGGCGTGACTATTGGCGCATCGAATGGTCGGCTAATCTTCCGGCACCTGCTACCGAACGCGACCGCGCCGGTGATCGTCGCGGCGACCTTCGGGATGGCGCAAGCGATTTTACTCGAAGCAGGATTGTCGTTTCTTGGTCTGGGGGTGCAGCCGCCAACCGCGAGTTGGGGCAATATGCTGACCGACGCGCAAAGTCTGAGCGTGCTCGAATCACTACCGTGGCTCTGGCTACCGCCGGGGTTTATGATCGCGTTGGCGGTGCTCTCGATCAATTTCATCGGCGACGGCTTGCGCGATGCACTCGATCCCTACATGGTGCGATAGAGACTGCGGCAAGGAACGCGACACGGGGATTTTCTCATTACTCGTTACGAAAAGGGGTGTGCATGCCAGCAGCACGACGACCTGCGGAACAGTACGGCACGACGGCGGTGCGCCCGCCCGACTTCGACGCATTTTGGGCGAACATCATGGCGGAAGTGGCAGCGATCCCTCTCAACCCGACGATGGTGCATGTACCGATGCGCTCGACGGACGAAGTGGATACGTTTGAAATCCAGTACGACAGCCTCGGCGGGGTACGGGTGGCGGGATGGTACTGCGTGCCGAAGGCATCGTACCTGCCGCCGCCGTATCCCGCGCTGCTGATCGTACCGGGATATATCTCGGAACCGACCTTGCCGAAATCGTGGGCGCAGATGGGCTATGCGGCGGTCGGGGTTGCGCCACGCGGCAAACTGCGCTCGCACCGGCAATATAACCCCGGCTATCCCGGTTTGCTCACCGACAATATCACCGACCGCAACACGTACAGCTATCGCGGTTTCTACACCGATGCCGCCCGTGCTGTGGATTTCGTCCTTACGCGCCCGGAAGTGGACAAAAGCCGCATCGGGGTGCATGGCAGCAGTCAGGGCGGCGCATTGACGATTACCACCGCCGCACTGCGGAGCGATGTGATCGCCGTCGGTGCGGCGGGTGCGCCGTATCTCTGTGGCTACATGGATGCCGCCGATCTCACGCATTCGTGGCCCTACGAGGAGATGAACGACTACCGCCGCCTCTACCCCGACCGTGCCGGGGCGATGCGCGAGACGCTCGATTACTTCGACGGCATCAACTTTGCGCCGATGATCCGCTGCCCGATGCTGGTCTATGTCGGCTTAGCAGACGATGTCTGCCCTCCGGAGACGGGCTACGCCTTCTACAATGCCCTCGATTGCCCGAAAGAAATGCACGCATACCCGCGCTGCGCCCACGACAGCGGCATTTACTGGGAGATGCCGAAGGTAGAAGCATACCTCGCCGCGTATCTCAAGCCCGCCGCCTACACCCGTCATGCCGACCCAACACAAGGATAACGAGTAGCGAGGAACCGGAGGAAATTGTGGAGCGACCAGACGATTTCTCGGCATACTGGGCAGCGGTGGATGACGAACTCGCTGCGGTACCGATGGCAGCAGAGATGGAACTACTGCCACTGCGGACAACCCCCTTTGCGAATTTCTACGCAGTGAAACTGACGAGCATCGGGCCATACCGCATCTTCGGGTACTACGCGGTACCGACGGGGGACGGGCCATTTCCGGGTCTGATGAATACCCCGCGCTACGGCAGTGTGAACAACCCGCCGCATTACGACGACCGCGAGCGGTATGCCGTGTTCACACTCATGCACCGAGGGCAGCGGTTGGCAGATCGCCCGTTCGCGGCGGAATATCCGGGCTTGCTCACCCTCGGTATTGACGACCCCGCAACCTACATCTATCGCAGCATCGTTGCGGATTGTCTGCGCGGTGCGGAGTTTTTGCTGTCGCGCCCCGAAATAGACCGGGGGCGTGTCGGAATCGTCGGGGATGACCTCGCGCTGCTCACCGCCGCCCGCAGACCGGGATTCACGAACGTGATGGCGTCTGGGCTGACGTGGTATCGCCTGATGGAAGCACGGCAACGCACGAGCGCGTATCCCGTGGAGGAGATCAACGATTACCTCCGTATCTATCCCGATCATGAGGCGGCACTTTCGCGCACGCTCTCGTACACCGACCCGCTCCACCACGCGCCGCAGGTAACGGGGACAACCCTGCTTACGGTTGGCGACGCAGGCGCACTCGGCGGGCAAGAGTGGCTCACACCGCTCACCGATGCACTCGGCGGCACGGTGGAACACTATCCGCTCACGCACGAGGGCGCGACCGATCACGACTGGCTCGATGCATGGATGGCGCGGCAACTCGGTACCGAGGCAAAACCACGTTTATGGGCGATACGAGAAGGGTGAGGAGGTGCGACATGGGTATCTATGACGATCTTGGCGTACGGCGGGTCATCAATGCGGCGGCGACGCTCACGCGGCTTGGGGGATCGGTGATGCCGCCATCCGTCGTCGCGGCGATGGCGGAGGCGGCAGAGACACACATTGACCTGGAACAATTGCAGGATGCGGTCGGCGCACGCATTGCACAATTGACGGGCAACGACGCCTGCTATGTGTCGTCCGGGGCGGCGGCGGGGATCGCGGTAGCGGTCGCGGCATGCATCGCGGGCACCGACCCCGCCGCGATTGATCGGTTTCCCCATCTAACAAGCGGCAAGACCGAGGTAATCATCCATCGGTCGCAGCGCAACGGGTACGATTATGCCGCCCGCCAGACGGGTGCCACGCTTGTCGAAATCGGCATGGCGCACGCTACTCATGCGTGGGAACTGGAGAGTGCCATCACAGAGCGCACTGCATGCGTGCTCTATTTTGCGGGGGCGCATTATGCCGGGGGCGCACTGCCGCTGCCGCAGGTGGTCGAAATCGCGCACGCACGCGGCGTGCCGGTGCTGGTGGATGCTGCGGCGCAAATCCCGCCCGTCGGCAATCTGTGGCGATTCACGCAGCAACTCGGCGCGGACATCGCCATTTTCAGCGGCGGCAAGGGGCTGCGCGGGCCACAATCGTCCGGTCTGATCCTCGGTCGGGCGGACATCGTCGCGGCATGTCGCGCCAATGGCAGCCCGAACCATAGTCTCGGTCGCCCGATGAAAGTCGGCAAGGAAGAACTCGCGGGCATCCTCGCCGCGATTGAATGGTCCTTGGCGCAAGACGAGACGGCGATTCTCGCGGGATATGAAGCAACGGTACAGGGATGGCTGGCGGAGTTCCATGATCTGCCGCACATCACGACGGAGCGCGGCTATCCGAGCGAGGCAGGGCAACCGCACGCACGCGCCCTGCTGCGATTCACACCCGATGCGCCCATCACGCGAGATGCAGTAGTCGCCGCGCTGTATGAAGGGACGCCATCGGTGGCGGTCGGGGTCGTCGGGGACGACGTGATTGCGCTCAACCCGCAATCGCTCGCGCCGGGGGAAGCAGCGACAGTGACCGAGCGCGTGCAGGCAGTACTCGCCCCCGCGACCGCGACACGTCCGTAGCCGCAAAGGATTAGTGCGTCTCTTCGTGTCCGCTGCGAGAACTGAGGTAGATCGCGCCGCCGACGAGGAAGATGCCAAGACCGAGATAGAGCAAATCGAGCGGTCGTTCGAACGTCATGTTGATAGCGACCTGCAAGAACTCGGTCACGAGCACGAGTAATGCGACCTGTGCCAGCCGCGTTTTCAGATCGTCCAGACTTTGGATGACGAGGAGACGCGGCGCATTTTCGCTCCCCTCGCCCAAATGGAGTTTGCCGATAAACAACTCGTATAGCCCGAAGGCAAAAATGATGAGGAATGCGGCGACGAGGTAAATATCAATCACCTTGATGATCTTGGTGACGAGCTGGGTGCGGAGCGACGAGTTCGTCGCGCTGTCGTCGCTCCCGAATGCGGCAAGATGAGTGAGGACATACCACGCATCCGCACAGGCGAGATAAAACGCCGCACATGCGAGCAGGATACTGAAGATTACAGGGATCACCACGATATACCGGCTCCCCCAAAGAGCGCGGCGTGCGACATTTCCCGATTGCCCCTGCTTTCGTTCCATCGTCGCAGTATAGCAAGAATTGCCGTGGAGGACACTTCGTTCGATACAGATACGGGAACCCCACGCGCGGTCATGCCGTCTATCGAATGGTGGGTCGTGCTCTCTGCTTCGTGTCTCTTAGGCAAAGGCAATGTATGGATTGGATCGCAAACCCCGGTATCTGGATCGCGCTACTAACACTGACCGCGCTGGAGATCGTGCTCGGCATTGACAATGTAATCTTCATCTCGATCCTCGCGGGCAAATTGCCGGAAAGTCAGCGCGTGCGTGCGCGATCACTGGGGCTTGGTCTGGCGATGTTCACGCGCATCGGGTTGCTCTTTTCGCTGACGTGGATCGCACGGCTGACGAGCCCGCTCTTTTCGGTCGTAGGGCAGGAGATTTCGGGGCGTGACTTGATCCTGCTCGGTGGCGGGCTGTTCCTTCTCGCCAAAAGCACCTCAGAGGTTCACGAAAGCCTCGAAGGGGGCAAGGAACGTGACGGTACAGGACGGGCTGCGGCGTCGTTCGGGTCCATCATCATGCAGATCGTGCTGCTCGATATCGTCTTCTCGCTCGATTCGGTCATCACCGCAGTCGGGTTAGTGGATGAGTTGCCGGTGATGGTGGCGGCAGTTGTCATCGCGGTGGGCATCATGCTTTTCGCATCGGGTCCGATTAGCCGGTTTGTTGAGGCGCACCCGACGGTGAAGATGCTCGCGCTCTCGTTTCTGCTGCTGATCGGTATCTCGCTGATCGCGGAGGGTCTTGGGCAACACGTCCCGAAGGGGTATATTTACTTCGCTATCGCCTTCTCGGTCTTCGTCGAAATGCTCAACCTGCGAGTGCGCGGTAAGGCTGCGGACGCGGTGGAGTTGCGCGACAGCCGACACGCGCGGGCAGTGGAACGCGAGGAACACATCCCGACTGCATAAGGAGCAACAGATGGCGACCGACAACACGACTTCCCCGGCAGCAACATGGCCTCGTATCATTGCAGTGATCGGCGGCGGCACGATGGGCCTCGGTGTTGCAGAGTGTTTCGCCAACGCGGGTTGCACTGTTCGGTTGACCGATGCGACGCCGGAGTTGACCGCTGCCGCGCATCGCAATCTCCTCGCGCGTGTACACGGGCATATCGCCGCCGGATTGCTGCCGCCGGATGCGGGCGAACGAATCGCCGCTGTTGTTGCCGCGCCCGATCTCGCTGCCGCAGTCGCGGATGCGGATTTCATCTTCGAGGCGGTGCCGGAGCGGATCGAGGTGAAAGAGGCGACGTTTCTTGCGCTCTCCGATATGGCACGGGCAGACGCAGTGATCGTCTCGAATACGTCCTCGTTCCCGATCCGCCAACTCGCGGCATTTGTGATGCATCCGGCGCGATTCCTCGGCACGCACTGGTTCAACCCGCCGGAGTGGACACCGGGCGTCGAGATCATCCCGCACGCCACGACCGATCCCGCCATCACCGCGCGAGTAATCGAGTTCTTGCGGCGCGTCGGGAAGCGTCCCGCCCTCGTCGGCGACGGCCCCGCGTTCGTGGCGAACCGTATCCAGATGGCAATTCTGCGCGAGGCGATTGCCTGCGTGGAAGCGGGGCTTGGCACCCCGCGCGAAGTGGACGAGGTGGTACGAACGACATTTGGCTTCCGGTTGCCATTCTTCGGGCCGTTTCAACTGGCGGACATGGCGGGGTTGGACACGACCGCGAGCGTCTTTGCGACACTGGCGCGTGACCTCGATGACCCCGCATTTGCGGTACCGAAGATGTTCACACGGATGCTGGCGCAAGGGCGTGTCGGCACGAAAGCGGGCGACGGATTTTTTACGTACACGCCGGAAGAACGCGCCCACTTGCTGCTTGAGCGCGACCGCCGTTACGCAGCCCTGAGCAAACTGCTCGCGGAATTGCCGCCGCTTTCGCTCAGTGAAGGAGAATGATTTGCCCCCCCGCTGTACACAGCGGAGGCGGAAGTACGCTAGTTACCAGCCGCGTGGCAGCAATTGCGCACGCAAATAGTTCGCAGACCACGCGACGCCGTCCAGACCGAGGCAGAGCGGGTCTTCGTTTTCGATGCTGACGGGACCGTCGTACCCGACATCGCCGAGCGCGGAGAAGATCGCTTTCCAATCGAGCGCACCGAGACCGGGCAGACGATACCGCCACCACCCGCTCCCGAAGATGCCCTGTTTCGCCAGCACCGCAGGCAGAATCTCGGCATCTTTGCCATCTACATGGTAGATGCGTTCGCCGTATGCGCGGACAACATCGGGAACATTAGGGATATGCAGCCAGACGAGATGCGAGGGGTCGAAACTGAGACCGAGCGCGGGCGATGGCACAGCATCGAAGATCATGTCCCACAGTGCGGGACCGTGCGCGATATTGCCCTCGCCGCCGCCGCGTGCAGCCGTCTCGAACGCTACACGGATGCCGCACTCCTCTGCATACGCCGCGAGCGGTTCCCAAACAGTGCGATACGCCGCGAGGTTGTCCGCGACGCGGCTCGACGGATGACCATCGCCGACACCCGGTAACCCCCAAAAATGCATCCCGTATGCCGACCCGCCGTACGTCACGACGGTGGAGACGCCGAGCGCGACAGCGGCATCAATCGCCCGCCGGAAATAGGCGATGCGCTCCTCCCGCAACGAGGTATCGGGAGTCAGTAGATTGAGCATCGGCGCGATGGCGGTGATCGTCGCGCCGTGTACAGCGAGCAGTTCGTGCGTGGCGGTGGGGCCGTCGCGCAGCACCGCATCAATGTCGAGATGCCCGCCGAAGTCTGCTCCGGCAATCGGCGCGTACGTTGGCCCACAGTTCACTTCGATGCCTGTCAGATTGCGCTCCGCCGCCTTCGCAAGCAACTCCGCGAACGGGATATGCTCCACCCCGACAAGCGACGCAAATGTGATCTCCATACCATACCTTTCATCGAAATACGAAAGAAGGGACGAAGGGTTCGCCGCCAAGATGCAGAGGACGGAAAGAAATCCAAAACACTCGTGTGTTTGTCTGTATCCTCGGCGTTTTGGCGGCTACTCTTCCCCATGTTATCCCCGCGTAATACCCGCGTCTGTAAAGGCGCGGGAGAGGACATCGTACGATTGCGTTGCTGCCGCGAGAGCATCATACCCGTGGCGACTCTGCACCATCAGACTGATTTCCACCGTGATATGCCCGGTGTAGCCCGCTTTGTCCATCGCCTTGAGATAGGTGACGTAGTCGCAGTCCCCTTCGCCGGGGATGAGGAACTCGAAGTTAGGCGCGACGCCCCGCTCGTCCTTGACGTGCGTATGGTGGCTGTGCGGCGCGAGTTGCGCGATGACCGTCTCCATATCCAGCCCCTGTACATTGAAATGGCTGATGTCGAAATGGAGGCTGAGCGCGGGGGAATGCACTTGATCGAGCAGCCACAGGGCGTGTTCGGGCAGGTGCAATGCCGCCCCAACATGCGGTTCCAGCCCCACGACAACCCCCCGCGATTCTGCCTCTCGCGCCATCGCGCCGAACTCTTCCGCGAGGCGGTCGCGCACGCTCTCCCACATTGCCGGGTTACCGCCGGACGTTGTGCTGACGGTAAGATGTTCGCCCGGTCGTTGCAGTTCAGCCGCGCAATCGAGATAACTGCGGAATGCCGCCCGGTTCAGTGTGTGCATCTCCGGGTCGGCGTCCAGCAGCGGCGTGTTGCCGGAAAAGCCACAGAGCAAAAGATTGTGGTCGTCGTAGAGGGCGCGAATGCGTCGCCGTGCGGCGGTATCGAGCAGGGCAGCATCGGTGGGCCAGCGCGGAATAATCGTCAGTTCCAGCCCATCGAAACCGAGCGCGGCGCAGTGCGCCACCGCGACATCAATCGGCGTCTTCTGCATTCCCCATGTGCTGAACGAGAGCAGCATCGGTATGTTCCCCTTTCGTTATGCGTGCGCCGCTGTGGGAAGAAGACCGAGCGCGGCATCTATTTCACGCTGATAGGCATCCACCGCGCCGGATTCAACTTCGGCAATCGTCACGGGGCGGCCCGCACGGTCCGCCTCGAACAATGCGTAAACCAGCGCAATCGCCCGCAGCGCGACCGCGCCGTTCACCTCCGGTTCGTTCCCCGTACGGATGCAATCAGCGAACTCATGGTATTCCAGCGCAATAATCTTTCGGTCGGTAACGGGGAAATCGAACGAGTACGTCCAGACACGCTCCCCACCAAACAAGGTCGCCGCAACGGGCGAGAGACGGTAACTCGGCGCGTAATCAAGAATACGTTCATCGGAAATGTCGGTGCCGTCATCCAGCACCATGCGGATCGGGCGTCCGTTGCGGTCGCCGGGAGGCGTGAGCGACCCTCGTGTGCCGAAAACGCGCCGCTCATTGCGGACCGGCTCGCCATGTCCCGCGTGATGGTTTGTCCATTGTCCCAATGTGCCGTTGGCGAAGGTAATCATACCAAATATCGCATCTTCGCCTGTCGCCTCGAACGATTCGGGATAATCCGCCCCCCACTTGGCGTAGAAACCGCCCGGTCCTGCAGTACCGCGCACGAAGCGTGTCGGCTCGAACAATCGCGCCTGCCCGTACGCACTCGCGGCATCGCCGAAATAGTATTGCAGGATGTCTGCATTGTGGACACCTGCATCTACCGTGATCGTGCCGGCAAGTTTGTTGTGTCGCCACGGGGTGATGGCCATCGTATCGCGCCCGCCGATGTCGGTCTCCATAATGAACTGCCGCTCACCGATTGCGCCGTCGTCGAGCAGCGCACGGACGAGACGGTTAATCGGGTCGCGCCGGAAATTTTCCGCGACGGAAAGCACCTTGCCCGCCCGCTTTGCTGCTTCGATCACCTGCGTGCAGCCGCGCACAGTCAGCGCGAGCGGCTTTTCGCACATCGTGTGCAAGCCGAGATCGAGCAGGTTTGTCGCCGCGACATGATGCCGCCCGGTGTCCACGGTGCAATCGGCGGCTTCCAACCCGTCCACCTGTTGTACCATCTCGGCGGCATCTGCAAAGACTGCAGGACGGGTGCCGAGCAATGCCTGTGCCTCGTCCGCGAGGTCTTCCGCGTTCTTGCGGTTGAGATCGCACACCGCGACGAGATCAATATTTGCGTGGTCGGTGCGGGAGAGTTCCCCAAGCCCGGTCAGATGCCGCCGCCCCATACCGCCACAGCCAACGATTGCCATGCGTACCCGCTCTGCCACTGTTGCCCCCTCTCCTTTACAGTCTTCTGTCACAGTATCCAGACGCGATGCGCCGCGCCTGCGGTGTGTCGCAGGCGCGGCATCCCTCAACGATTCACCGCAGTGTCGCTACAATTTCAGCCCGCTGAGCAACCCGCGTACGAACCAGCGTTGCAAACCGAGAAAGAACAGCACCACAGGAGCCGCCGCCATCACATATGCGGCTGCTTGTGCGCCGTAGCCAGTAAACTCGCCCGTCTCAATTGTCTGGTTCGAGAACTGCTGCAACAGCCCAATACTGAGGGTGAATTTCGAGCGGTCATCGAGCATGGTGAGGGTGAAAAGATATTCGCCCCACACCCGGATACCCTCGAACAGCGCGACGACGACCATCGCCCCCGTCACCATCGGCACCGTGACGAGCCAGAATGACTGGAAGCGGTTGCAGCCATCAATCTTCGCGGCGTCCTCGAAGTCCGACGGCAATCCGAGGAAGGCTTGGCGCATGATGAAGGTCGGCACCGCCAGCCCTGCAGAGAACGCGATGATGAGACCGTACAGGGTATTCCGCAACCCGAGAAAGTTCATCACCTCGTACTGCGCGGTCAGCCCGACCGCCCTTGGCACGAAGATAAACAGCACCATCGTATAGAAGATCAGATCACGCCCCCGGAACCGCAACCGCGCGAACCCGTAGCCCGCGCACGTTGCGAGCGTCGTCTGCAAGATCACCGCGCCAAGCGTGACAATGATGCTATTGCGGTAGAGGTCACCGAAGTTCTTGAGTTTCAAGAGTGCGTAGGTGTAGTTTGCCTTTGTCGGGTGCAGGGTAATGAGGCTCGGTGTCGCCTGATAGAGTTCCTGCCGCGTCTTGAGCGAGGACGAGACCGTCCAGACAACGGGGATGAGGAAGATCAGCAGGAGCAACCAGAGCAACACCCGCACTGTCACGCGGCGCACTCCATGGCTTGCCAGCCAGAGTTGCAACGCCGAGCGGCGCGACGGGGTAGCAGCAGCACGGGCGGATTCAGCGGTTCGCGTCGTCATCGCCATCAGGCTACCCTCTCCGAACGTAGTATGCGGAAGATCAACCCGGAGATCGCAATAGAGATCAGCCCCACCGTGAGGTTCATCGCGGCTGCGTAGCCCCAGCGCAAATCGCCCTTGAGGAAGGCGGTCTCGTAGGCATACCGCCCTATCAATCGCCCCGCCCCTTCCGGACCGGCATCAGTGATGCCGAAGAAAACGAGCGATTCTTCCACCGTACCGATGACACCCGCGCTGAGCACGAAAATGAGCGTGAATGACGGACGCATCAGCGGGAGTGTGATGCTCCAGAGCCGCCGCCACCACCCCGCACCGTCGAGCGATGCGGCTTCGTAGAGTTCGCTGTTGATGCTGTACAACCCGACGAGCAGCAGCATGATATTCGACCCTGCCGCCTTCCACACCGCAATCACGGCGAGTACCGGCACCGTCCATGCCGCATCCCCGACGAAGTTCGGGGTCTTTTGCAGATGCAGCACGCCTTTGAGGAAAAAATCTACATAGCCGAACTCTGGGATGAGGATTTGTTTCCACACCAGCACCGCGACTGCAATCGGCAGCACCACCGGCAGATACACGATAGCGCGGTAAATGCCTGCTTCCCGCGCCGTACGAACCTCCGTGATGAGCAACGCCACGATGAA
>JBBRMX010000056.1:0-15697 GCA_038230615.1 Thermomicrobiales bacterium
CGAGACCGAGAAATCACTTGATCATGCCCTCGAAAGCCGCGACCTGATGGAGCAGCACGGGCTCCATGTCGAAACCGTTACTGTCGGCGGTACCGGCACCTACATGATCTCCGGGGCGTATCCCGGCGTCACCGAGCATCAATCCGGCTCGTACGTCTACATGGACGGCGAATACCGCGAGAAAGCCCCGGAGTTCGGGCTAGCGTTCAGCCTGCTTTGCACCGTCGTTAGCCGACCGAGCGACGAAAAAGTAATCACCGACGGCGGCTTGCAGGTGCTACACAGCGATGGCGTGCCGATCCCGAAAGGTCATGACGAACTTGCGTTCCGTTCGCTCTCAGAGGAACACGGCTCGTTTCTGGTCCGCGACGGCGCACAGACCGCGCTTGGCGTGGGCGACCAGATCGAAGTCCACCCCGGTCATTGCTGCGCCGCCGCAAACCTGCACGACCGCGTGTACGCCGTGAGAAATGGTATCGTCGAGGCAGTCTGGGCAGTTACCGCACGCGGCAAATCGCAGTAATACTATTCAGGAGGCATCCGCGATGGAGACGTTGACATTCCCAACCGGTCCTGCCATCGGGGAAATATTCCCCGATTTCATCCTCCCCGACCAGCACGGAAAACCCGTCCCGTTCGGCATGGCGCGGGCGGGGCGGGCGGCGATGATCGTCGTCCACCGCAGCGCATCGTGGTGACCGTTCTGCAAAGCGCAACTCGTGGAGTTGCAAGCGAATCTTTCTATCTTCGAGGCGAACGGCGTTGCAGTGTTTGCGGTCAGTTATGATTCGGTGGCGACGCTTGCCGCCTTCGCGGAGGCACATAGTATCACGTACCCGTTGCTGTCGGACGAAGGGAGCGTCTTCATTGACCGCCTCGGTATCCGCAACACAACGATAGACCCGACCGGGCGGGCATGGGGCGTGCCGCATCCCGGCACCTATTTCATCGGCACAGACGGGCGCGTCACCGACAAAATCTTCCACGAGACGCATCGCACCCGCGACGCCGCCCCGACTATGCTGTACGAACATTTGGGCATCGCCGCGCCCGCAACCGGTACGGCTGACCGCCAGACGACCGACACCCTCACCGCAGTCGCGGCGTTCGATGCGGAAAGTTTCGTGCGTGGAGAGCGCGTCGGGCTGCGCGTGACGATTGCCATGCCCCCCGGCATTCACATCTACGGCAGACCGCTGCCGGAGGGCTATATCCCCACCACATTTGCGATCACCGCCACCGAAGGCATCACCGCCGAGCCTGTTCGGTATCCCGCCCCGCGCCCTCTGCGAATGGATTGGACCGATGAGGAACTGATGATCTACGAGGACGAGATTGTACTGACGACCGCAGTCACCTTCACCGATCAGCAGGACGACGTGACAATCAGCGCAATACTCGACTACCAAGCATGTACGACCGATGAATGCTTCGTGCCGCAAACACTGCGGTTCACCTTGCCGATGCGCTTCCACCCATTCCCGCAGTAGCGGCACGCCGAGACCGTCCGCTATCGGGCGAATTAGACGTTGCCGCCCCACCTCTTTTGGCGTACCCTTACGTGATGCACGAACGGGACGCACATGAGGGGGTAGCGGGTGACGGCGACGGCGGAGACAGGCACCGTGAGCAACGACGGCAAGGCGAACGACGACAGCGGGCGTTTCGTGGCGGCACGCGCCCGCAAATGGCTCGCTCCTCTGCCTGCTCCTGCTGCTGCGCCGGCCGCCACAATGCCCGTCATTGATTTGTCGGGCGACACACCCGGCTTCCCCGTTGCACCGCACATCATCGCGGCGGCGGCGAATGCCCTTGACCGGGGCGAGACCCACTACACCCATCGCCCCGGCATCCTCCCGTTGCGGCAAGCGTTGGCGAACCACTTCGCGGAAGACGAGCGCATCGCATACGACCCCGCACACGAAATCCTCATCTCCTCCGGCGGGCAGGAAGGGCTATATGTCGCCACGCAGATGCTCGTCGCACCGGGCGACGATGTGTTGCTGGCAGACCCCTGTTACTCCGCCTATCACGATGCGATCCGGCTGGCGGGCGGCAATGTCATCGCGGTGCCGCTCTCGCCGGAGAACGGTTTCGTGCCGACAGCGGCGATGCTGGCGGCGACAGTGACCCCCGCAACGCGCCTGCTCGTGCTCGTCTCCCCCGGCAATCCAACGGGCGCGGTCATCTCGCGTGACGAGATGGAGCGCATCGCCGCATTCGCGGTCGCGCACGATCTGCATGTGCTGTTCGACGAGACCTACAAAGCATTCACCTTCGACGGCGCGACGCACACAAACATCGCGGTCATGCCGGGAATGCGTGAACGCACGATCACTGTTGGCAGTTTCAGCAAGGCATACGCGATGCCGGGGTGGCGTGTGGGGTATGTCATCGGGGATGCTCGCTTGCTGAACCCAATCACCGACCTCAAACTTGCCCTCTCGATCTGCTCGGCGGCGGTGGCACAATGGGCAGCCTTCGCCGCCCTCGACGGTCCGCAAGGAAGCATCACCGTTGCTCACCGTGAGATCGCTACCCGCCGCGCCGCACTGCTGCCCGCCCTTGCCGCGATGGGGTTACCGCATCACGATCCGCAAGGCGGCTACTACGTCTTCGCCGATATTCGCGGCACCGGGCGGTCATCGCAGGAATGCGCGACCCGCTTTTTCGCGGATGCGGGGATTCGTGTCCTCCCCGGCGACGCATTCGGGCAAGGCGGCGAAGGGTTCGTGCGTTTCTCGCTCACCGCACCCGCTGCCGACATCACCGCCGCGATGCACCGCCTCGCACCACTCGTTAGTACTCTGATGGGAGATCACGCATGACCGCATCGCCTCCCCTCCCTTCCACTGCCCTTCTCCCCACCACCGACCTCGCAGATGAGCGCGATGTACTGATGGAGATCGCCCACAGCATCCCGCACGTCATCTCGCTCGGTCTCGGCGATCCCGATTCGCCCACCCCGCCACACATTGTCACCGCTGCGAAAGAGGCAATGGCGGCAGGGCTGTGCGACGGCTATACCGACCGCGCCGGGTTGCCGGAATTACGCCGCGCCATCGCCGCGAAACTGCTGCGCGACAACAACCTCGTCGCGGACCCCGACGACGAAATTACGGTGACGACGGGCAGCCAAGAAGGGTTGTATGTCATCATCCAAGCATTGCTCAACCCCGGCGACGAAATCCTCGTGCCGGACCCGCGCTACTCATCGTACGATGCAGCGATCCGCGTCGCGCAAGGCGTGATGGTGCCGATACCGACGCGGGAAGAAGATGCTTTCGACCTCTTCCCCGCCGAGGTGGAGCAGCGCATTACGCCGAAGACGAAGGCAATTCTGCTGGTCACACCGGGCAACCCGACGGGTGGCGTCATCTCGCCCGACCACCTGCGCGAGATCGCCCGCATTGCCCAGAAGCATGATCTCGTTGTGATTGCGGACGAAATCTACGAGAAATTTGTCTTCGATGGCGCGGAGCATCTGAGTATCGGCAGCCTGCCGGGGATGCGCGGGCGCACGATCACGCTCGGCGGATTCTCGAAGACCTACGCAATGACGGGTTGGCTGCTCGGATACATCGTCGCGCAGCCTGCGCTCACCCGCGCGATCCGCGCTCTGAAGCAACTCGTCAGCATCTCCGCGCCGACCGTCTCGCAGTACGCGGGCGTTGCCGCCCTAAATGGCCCGCAGGAGTGCGTCACGCGCTTCCGCGAGACGTACGACGCCCGTCGCCACATCGTCATGCGTGCTTTAACCGAATCGGGCTTCACATATGGGCATCCGTACGGCACATTTTACATTTTCGCCAACACGAGTAGCGCGGGCATTCCCGCCTTCGAGTTGGCGCGACGAATGCTCGTTGAGGAGCATGTGCTGATCTTCCCCGGCACCGGGTTCGGCGAAAACTGGGGCGACTATCTCCGCTTTTCACTCCTACAACCGGCGGAAGTGTTGCTCGAAGCGATGGCGCGACTGCGGCGCGTGGTGGGGCGATAGATGTCGGTCCCACGCCGTGCCGCCTTTCTTGGTCTGGACGGCGTGCTGCTTGACGACGCTGCCCCGCACAATGGCGACCCGCGCCGGATGCGCTTGCTCCCCGGCGCGGCGGACGGCGTGCGGTTGCTCCATGGCGCGGGCTACGCGCTGATCGTCGTCACGAATCAGCCCGGCGTAGCGCGGGGCGTCTTCCCGCCGGAAGCCCTGTTCAATATCGAGAAACACGTGCGCGTGCTGCTGGCACGGTTCGCAGATGTGCCGCTGACCGACTTCTATGCCTGCCCGTACGACCCCGACGGTAGCATACCTGCGTATGCCCGCGACGATGCCGACCGCCTCCCGTCTTCGGAAATGCTGCTGCGGGCGGGGCGCGAACACCGTCTCGATCTCGCGCAGTCGGTCTGCATCGGCAATAGAGACGCTGCCATCGCGGGACGACGAGCCGGATGCCGCGCTGTGCAACTCCCTGATGACGCGCTGGACGTGCGTACCGCAGTCCGCAGCCTCCTCGAAACGCCCTAAACCGCCGCGTTCACAATGCCACGATGCGTGGCAACATGATAAATCCGCCTTCCAGTGTGCCGAGGGTCTCGGTGCGCGGCGGCTCCGACTGCCACGCCAGCAGGCAGACATACGCGGAAAGCGCGGCATCGAGCATATCGCCGCGCCGCTTGAGATCGGACGGCGTCGGTAAAGCAGGGAGAGGCGGCAGATCGTTCCAGACAATCGGCGGGTCGAGCCGTTCGCGCAGGAGGGCTTCCAGTGCGGCAAGCCCCGTCGCTGCATCGCCCCGTGTCACCTTCGCGCCCTTATATTTCGGAATTGTGCCGAACAGCCGTCGGATGAGCGCACGCGGGTAAATTTCTGTCACAGCCTGTACATCCATTTCCGGCACGATCTCTGCTGCCAGCACGAAGCCGTGAGCCGCGAATCGCTCCGTCAGTATTTCGCCGCGTGCGCCGCCGTAAAGCCGCGCCATCAGTGTGCGATTAGCGGGATACGACGGGATACCGACCGCGTGCAACTCCGCCTCGCATACGCGCCGCCCGCGCTCGTTCGGCACCACGAGCGGGGCATCAATCCCGACAATTGCGCCACCTGCGCCCGCATGATCGAGTGCAAATTGCACAATCGCGTCGTCCGTGCCGCAGTGCGACCATGCGACCACGCGCCCCGCCGCATCCATCGCGACCGCGCCTGTTTCGGGTTTGTCCGTATGCCGCGTGCTCCACGCCAAATCAACACCGATGAAGCGCATTATTCTGCGGTCTTTCGTTGGGTTCTGTGAATATCTTCTACAATCTCATGTGCTACCGTTTCACACCACCGTCGCGCCCGCATCGTCAAGGGAAAGGGAGCGGACTTCGCCCCTGAAGCCGTTCGTGCGGGCGGCGTCACGCATCGCGGAGGCGACCTTGCTCGCCATGCCGGGGCTGGTGAGCGCGATCACACTCGGCCCTGCCCCCGATAGGCACGCGCCGAACGCCCCCGCCCCCTCTGCTGCCACAACCATCGGCGCAAGCCACGGGATGAGGGCGGCGCGGTACGGCTCGTGCAGATAATCGCGCATGAACCGTCCCAACCCGTCGTACTCGCCGTCCATGAGCGCGGCGACGAGCATCGCCACATTGCCGACATTCCGCACCGCGTCTTTGTGCGGCACCTGCGCGGGCAATGCCGCCCGCGCTGCACTGGTAAGCAAGGTGCTGTCGGGGATGAACAGCACCGCCCGCAGGTCTTTACCGTCCGACAGCGCGAAGGCAATACCGCCATCCGCTGCGACGATGCCGCCGTACATTGCGGCGGCGACATTGTCCGCGTGTCCCTCGATGTCGGCGGCGACGTGCAAAAGCGGATCGTCCAGTTCGTCGGTCAGTCGGTCGAACGGCTCCCCTAGGAGTGCGTTGGCGGCAAGTACCCCACCAACCACCGCTGCCGCTGAACCGCCCATACCGCGTGCGACGGGAATACCGTTTTCGATGGCGATGCTGTAGGGCGGCAGGGTGCGCCCCGCCGCTGCCACCAGCCGCGCCATCGCCGCCCCGACGACCTGCGGTGCATCTGCGAGGAGTTCGGTGTTCAATCCCGTCACTTTGGAAGGTAGACCCGCGCCCCGCGTGACGATAATCGTTGTGTATTGCGCCAGTGCCAAACCGAGATGGTCGTAGCCCGACCCAATATTCGCGCTCGACGCCGGCACCCGTACCGTAAACCGCTCACTCATACGTCATCGGAGCAAGAGTAGCCGCCGAGACGCCGAAGACGCAACGAAGGGGCAAAGAACTATCGTGTGTCCCCTCGTTCGCGCCTGTACCGATTGCCCTCATTCCTTCTCCCTTTTCCTTTGCGTCCGTAGCGTTTTGGCGATGAATCTCGCTTTGTTTCAGCCCTCGGCGAGGATGCGCTCGACAGCGGCGAGCGTCGGAGCGATCACGATAGGTGGGCGGGCGGTGGGGCCATCGAGATGGATACGCGCCGTCGCCTCGGCATCCTTCAACACATGCCCGGTCAGGATACCAACAATATCGGCGTCCCGTGCGATGATGCCACGCTGCCGCAATGCCTTGATGCCCGCGAGCGATGCCGCCGACGCGGGTTCGCACCCGATACCGGCATGGTCAATCTCCCGCTTCGCTTCCAACAAATCTTCGTCGGGGAGAGCAAGGGCGACACCGTTTGTCCGCTGAATGATCCGGCGGGCGCGATCCCGCGAGACCGGATCACCGATACGGATGGCGGACGCAACCGTCTCCGCCTGCATCGCCTCGTACATGTCGAACCCGGTCTCGAACCATCGTGCGAAGGGCGAGGCCCCCGCCGCCTGAATGGTGGCGAAGCGCGGCACCTTATCCGTGATACCGAGTTCGTAGAGTTCCAGAAAGCCTTTGCCGATAGCAGACGTGTTGCCCAGATTGCCGCCGGGGAGAACGATCCAGTCCGGCACGCGCCAGCCCCGCCCCTGCGCGATCTCGAAGGCGATGGATTTCTGCCCCTCCAACCGGAACGGGTTGATATTGTTGGCAAGGAAGACGGGCATCGTCGCCGCTACTTCCTGTACTAGCACCATCGCAGCATCGAAATCTCCCTGTACCTGCACCACTTGCGCCCCGTATGCCAGCGTCTGACCCAATTTGCCCGCGGTGATCTTGCCTTCGGGGATGAAAGTGAGCGCACGTAGCCCCGCCTTCGCCGCGTACGACGCGAGCGACGCCGACGTGTTGCCGCTCGATGCGACCGCCACCGTCGCCGCGCCCGCGTGTCGTGCGTGCGAGATCGCCGCCGTCATACCGCGATCCTTGAAACTGGCGGTCGGGTTCTCGCCCTCGTGCTTCAGCGCAAGCCGCTCGACCCCCGCCCAGTTCGCAAGACGGCAACCCATCGCACGGCAGCCCGCGCAACGGTTGGTGCCTTCGCCGCAGTAGAGGTTCGTATTGCCCTCCGGTGCAGAAACGATGTCGTCATCGGGGAACGGCGCGATCAATTCGCGATATCGCCACACACCGGAACGATAGGGGAACTCCCAGCTGCCGAGCCTCGCATCCCACGTCGCCTTTAATGCTTGCCCGTCGAGAGCAGATAAATCGCGCTGCACCGAGAGCAACCCGTCCGCGCTATCGCGGTTGCGCGGCGGCAAGATGGGATATTCCCGCCCGTCGCCATCGCCACGCAACACGGCGGGGACGATCACGGGATTCGCGGGTGCGGTCGTTGCCATCTCACATCCATCCTTCCGCGAGTGCTAGTTCCGCATTCAGCAACGATGCGCCCGCCGCGCCCCGGATCGTATTGTGTCCGAGTACGACGAATTTCCAGTCGAGAATCGGGCAGGGACGCAGCCGCCCGACGACCGACGCCATGCCCTTTTCCGCCATCCGGTCGCGGATCGGTTGCGGGCGGTCGTCTTCATCGCGGTACAGTACCGGGTGGGCGGGAGCGGATGGCAGGTTGAGTTCCTGCGGGCGGCTACGGAACTCCCGCCATGCCGCGATCATCTCGTCTGCCGACGCCGTGTGCACGAGCCGCACGGCAACCGATTCGGTATGCCCGTCGCGCACCGGGACGCGGGTGCAAGTCGCGCTGACGGGAAATGCGGCGGGCTGCCATGCACTGCCGTCCCATCCGCCGAGCATCTTCGCGGCTTCTTTCGCCAGTTTGTCTTCCTCACCGCCGATGAACGGCACGACATTGTCGAGCAGATCGAGCGACGGTACGCCGGGATACCCCGCCCCGGACGACGCCTGCAAACTCGTAACCATTA
The DNA here is from genome assembly GCA_038230615.1 of Thermomicrobiales bacterium. Lineage (GTDB taxonomy): Bacteria > Chloroflexota > Chloroflexia > Thermomicrobiales > JALYUS01 > JBBRMX01. The sequence goes on from JBBRMX010000056.1 coordinate 8,259, forward strand.
CAGCATCCACCCCGAAGGCGCGATGGAGCGGTGCCAGCGGCAGCACGAGTGTGATCGTCGTGCAGTTGCCGTTCGTGACGATGAACCCTTCTCCGCCGAGCCGTTTGCGCTGTACCGCGAGGGCGGCGGCATGATCGCCATTGACTTCTGCGACGATCAGCGGCACATCCGCACCCATCCGGTGGTTGGAGGCGTTCGAGAAGACGCGATGCCCCTCCGTCGCCAGCCGCATTTCCACCGCGCCCGCCGCATCGGTCGGCAGCGACGAGAGCACGACGGGCGATTGCAGCGCAGCGTCCGTGCCGAGTACGGTTAGCCCCGCTGCCGCCTGCGGAATATCGGGCGAGACCATCCAGCGGGTCGCCTCTGCATACGTCTTGCCGACCGAGCGATCCGACGCGACCAGTTCGCGCACCGCGAACCACGGGTGCCCTTCCAGCAATTGGATGAATCGCTGCCCGACCGCCCCCGTCGCTCCTAACACCGCGACGCCGATTTTCTCGCCCGCCGCAGGAATCCCGATACTCACGCGCCCTCCCTCGTTCCCTCGCCGCTCTCGCCGCCAGTCTCGTTCTCGTTCTGCATCGCGTCGCAAGCATCCAGACGCGCCAACCACCCCGGCGGCACCGCATACACGGGCGGCAATTGCCGATTCGCATACGGCGCATCTTTGTGCCGGAACCACCATCGTGCCCGCGCCACATCTCGCCGCCGCACCGCTATGGTTGCGCCCGCACCCGCACTCGCCCGCTCATCTATCGCCAGTATGCCCTCGCGCACCATCGTCATTGTCGCCGCATGTGTGATACCGAGTAATTGGGCCGCCTCCGACAGCGGCACGGCGTCCGACGGCGGAGGCGGCGCACCAAGCACGCGCACCTTGTCCGCCCCCCTGTCGCCACCGTGCGCCCGCTCCCAGACATACGCCGACCCAAGACCCGCGAGGGCTTCCTTGTGGCGGCGCAACACGCCCGCATCACGCAATTGTTCGAGATCGAAATGCGCGACTTTCACGGGCAAATTGCACTCCGCCGCGACTTCGGCGGCGGTAAACCGCGCTAATTGCTCGGTGTCGGGATCGCGGATGACGTATCGCCGCACACGTTGGGCAGTCTCGTCGTCCGGCGCGTCGCGCATCGGCCCCCACCAGACCGCACGATATTCCGACGCCTCGACGAGCTTGGGGCGCGACGAGCTCCCCTTCGATTTGCCGTGCGGCATCAGCGCACCTCCCGCACGGCAGCCGGATCGAGATGCGCCCGCAACCACTGCTCCACGTTGTCTTCGCTCATCCTGCCCTCCGCGATGGCGTAGCCGAGTTCGACGATTTCGTCGTCGGTCGCAGAGAGCGGGCAACCGTTGACACGCAAGAAGACGAACGCGATGTGCAGGCCCGCCCGTTTGTTGCCGTCCGCGAAGGGGTGGTTGTGGATGATGCCCCATAGGAGCGATGCCGCCTGCCGCACGACATCTGCACCCTCGTAATATGCTTGCTGGCGCGGGCGGGAGAGCGTCGAGTCGAGGATGTCGACGCGGTTCGTGAGATCGCCGGGATCGTCCGTGATGCCCATGACCTCGTTGTACAACGCCATCGCCGTCACCACATCGGGATACCGCGTGGGAAGGACTGCGGGCGAAGGACTACGGGCTGTGGTATCTTCGTTCATGCCATGTCTCCTTCCTCTGCGCTACCGCAAGCGGATATACGCGGCGCGAAACTGCGCGTTTACGGCGTCGGACGCACGCTGCCATGCGGTATCGAGCGGGGGCATCTGCTTGCGGTACTGCGCGGCGTAGATAGATACCTCAGCGCGGGCGATGTAGAAAATACCGTCCTGTGTCCACGCATTGATGATGCCCCGTGTCGCCGCCCGCCGCAATACTGCGGGGTCTATCCCGACCTCCTCCGCCGCCACATCGAGCGGCACGACATTCGTCTCCTGCTCCCGCCCGGTCGTCATAGTATCCTCACGCGACCACTTCGGCGACTTCGGCAACCACGGGCGTGCAGAATTCGGCGTGCAATTCCCGCGTCGCCTCGTCTGCCCACGCACTGGGAACGACGACGACGAGCGACCGCCCCGATGCGTCACCCGCCCCGACTGCGTACATCGGCACATGCGCCGCGCCGAGCACCCGCCCGACCCGCACCGCGACATCCGGCTCCGCCCCGATGCCTTCGCCGACGATGGCAACGCACGCCGCATCGTCCTGCATTGCCAGCCGCCGCACAATATCGGTGATGATGTCGTCACGCAGTGTGGAGCGCAAGTGCGCCAGCATCTCTGCCAGTGCCGCCCCCGTCGCCCCCACGCCGACATTGCAGATCGTGCTCGTCGTCGTGATGAACAGCAGCCGTGCATTAAGATCGCCCAACGCCCCCCGGATAGCGGTGACGAAGCGTGCGAGGTGTGACCGCCCCGCAACCTGCACGGTAATCAGACCGAGCGAACGCAGCACCGCCACGCCCTTCACGACGGTTTCCCCGTCGGGGTCGCCGGTGCCACGCGAGATGAGCGTTCCCGCGAAATCGGGATGAAAGGTGTTCTTGATCCGCAATGGGATACCGTGCGGGAGGAGCGGCTGGATCGCACGCGGGTGAATGACCTTCGCGCCGTAATGCGCTAATTCGCCCGCCTCATCGTAACTAAGCGCGAGCAGCGGAATCGCCTGCGGCACGATGCGCGGGTCTGTCGTCATCACGCCGTCTACATCCGTCCAAATCCACACTTCGGATGCTGCCAGTGCCGCACCGAGTACGGTCGCGCTGTAGTCCGAGCCGCCGCGTCCGCCAAGCGTCACCGTCTGCCCGTCCGTGCTGCGCCCGATGAACCCCGTCACGACCGGCACCGTCCCCTCCGAGAGGAGAGGGCCGAGAATATTCTCGCAGGCGATACGCGTTGGCTCCGTGATCGGGTCGGCATTGCCGAAAACGCCGTTCGTGACGATTAACTGCTCTGCCGAGAGCGACCGCGACGCGATCCCCATGCCGCGCAGCACCGCCGCCATGATCGGCGCGGAGCATTTCTCGCCGCACGCCGCAACGCGGTCTACAATCGCAGGGACGGTCTCACCGAGGCTGCCGATTGCGCTGTAAAATCGTCCGAGGTTGTCCAGCACCGCCTCGATTTCGGCGAAGGTCGTAGCGCGGTCGTCGGCATCCGCGATCACCGTCACGGCACGCTGATGAATCGCACGCAATTTGGCGAGAATGCCCTGCACATCGGGGTCGCGCCCCGCCGCAGCATGTTCCGCGCCTTCGAGCAATATGTTCGTCACACCCGTGATCGCGGAGACGACCACGACAACGGCAGTGCGCGGCACTTCCGCCGCGACCAATGCCGCCGCATCGCGGATGCGTGACGCGCTCCCGACCGACGTACCACCAAATTTCATGACGAGTGGACCGGAGACCTGCCCGGAGAATTGCCCGCTCATCGCACCGTCCTTTTGCTGCAAACAAAAACAGCGTGGCAATCTGCCCGCTGTTCGCCCCGGTTGTGTGTCGTAGGTTCCGCGCTCAGGCAGCGACGCTACGTACCCATCCGGGGTTCGTAGTCGTCGTGGTCGTCGTCGTTGTGCCAGTCATGCTGCTCATGCGCCTCACTCACCTTCGCTCGTGAATCATGGTACAAGCCCCTCGTCACCGCGTCAAGGGCGGCATGGGACAATCGCCCAAGTCCTATCGGGCGCAGTTATGTGATTCTGCTGGAATGAACAGGATTCAGTCGGTGTTGTGTAACAGGGAACCGCAACGCCCTCCGGCACAGAACCATCGTGCGAACCGGAGGCACAAAACGAAAGGAAGAGGAATATGGCAGACCTTCAAGTAGGGCAAGAAGCACCGGATTTCACCGCCAAGAACCAAAACGGTGAGGAAATGACCCTCTCCGCATCGCGCGGCAAGCCCGTTGTGCTGGTCTTCTACCCGCTGGACTTCTCCGGCATTTGCACGGGCGAACTGTGCGGCATCCGCGACGACTACTCTGCGTACCAAGAGGCGGGAGCGCGAGTTTTCGGCATCTCGCGGGACAGTGTATACACGCACAAAGCATTCAAAGAGGCGAACAACTATCCGTACGATCTGCTCGCCGACATGAAGGGCGATGTCGCCAAACTGTATCATTGCTGGAACGAAGCTGCCGGAATCGCTGACCGCCTCACCGTAGTCGTTGATGCAGACGGCAAGATTGTGTACCTCGTCCACAACGGTCCCGGCAATGCCCGCAATCATACCGACGCACTAGACGCGATCCGGGGTTTGCAGCCCGCATAATATCGCGTTTGCATCGCCCCTTCCCGTTGTGTGGGGAGGGGTTTCGTGTGTTCGGCTACATAGTTGTGGCGAGTTGCTGCGCCGGGAGTTGCTTCTCGATGGCGTCGCAAAGTGCGCCGACGCCATCTTCCGTTGCGATGTGTGCCGCAATCGCCCGCGCCCGCGCCCGGTAGCGAGGATCGTGCAGCAATGCCGTGAGGGTACGTGCGCCGCGCTGTACGGTAAACACATCGCGGGTCATCCATCGCCCTGCCCCGCTTCTCTCCACTTGCACCGCGCTGAAGAACTGATCCGCACCCCACGGCAGCACGAAAGTCGGGACGCCCGCCTGTAGGCTCTGTGCGGTCGTCCCGATACCGCCATGATGCATCACCGCCGCACAGCGCGGATAGATGCGCGAGAACGGCGCGAACTCCACTGCCAGCACCCCATCTGGCAACGGATCAGGCAAACTTCCTGCCGCCGCACCGATCACGAGGGCCTTCGCGCCCGCCCGGTGAATCGCGGCAAGGGCGGTGTGAAAGTAGCGGTCGAACTGCGTCGGCACCCACGGCCCCATCGAGCCGGACGACACTGCAACAACTGGCGCACCATCCGCAAAGAATGCTGCGATAGCGGGCGGTTCATCCCACGCATCCGCACCATCGTGGAAGCAGAAGCCAGTTTCGTGTACCCATGCGGGCCAGTCCTTCGGCGGCGGCACGAACGACGGCGACACCGCGACCGCCGTGCATATGCGTGACAGCCCACCGCTTGTGACGAGGTCGCGCCCCGGCGGTAAGCCATGTTCCCGCCGTACCGCGTTCAGATCGCCGTCAAACGTTCGGTGCATCCACGCGAGTGCGATTATCCATGCCGCATCGTTGAGGCGTTGCTGCACGCGGTCCGGCACGAATGACGGCAAGAGTAGCGTGCGGAGCGATGCGGACGGTACACTGACCGGGCTGAGTACGACGCTCACCCACGGGATGCCGTCCAGTTCCGCAACGAACGACGCTGCGAGTTGCTGGCCTGCCGCGACGAGCAAATCGGCATTGCGGCACGCCTCGCGCAGTTCGCGCACCCGTCCGCGCAAGGTCGGCAGCACATACTTCGTGTAGATGATACGGATAGATGCAAACGGCGTCGGGCTATTGAACAGTGTCCGCTGATAGGGGCGGAAGGTCATCTCGTCATCGCCGGAGAGCAGCACGGTCGGGAAACCTTCGGCCTCGATGTCTGCACGAAATGCTGCCTCTACCGCGAAACGTACCACATGTCCCCGCGCCCGCAATCCGTGCGCGAGAGCGAGAAACGGGTTCAAATCCCCCGCCGAACCCCATGTGGTAATGACGATGCGTGCCATTCTGATGCCTCCTCTGATACGCCATTGTATCTTTACACTCGTGCCGCACCATTGCGGTATCTATCAGTGATAGTATTCCTCTATTGTGACGGGCTGCATACTATCCCATACATGAGGTTTTTTGGGATGATCGAAGACGACCAGAACAGCCGGTATCCCGCCCGCAAGGGGAAAACGGCAGCAGGCGCGAACCCGGGCAAAACGCCCCGCCGCGATCCGAAACGCGAGGCCAAAACCCCCCGCGCCGTTCGCGACGGTACGGAATCGTTCCGCTGTGTCCACTGCGGGCGCATGATCGGGCCGACGATTGGCGGCGGGCGACACCGCAATCATTGCCCCCTCTGCCTCTCCTCCCGCCATGTGGACGACCAGCGACCGGGCGACCGGGCCAGCGCGTGCAAAGCGAAGATGGCAGCGGTCGGGCGGTTCGAGCGTCCAAACGGCGAACCGGTAATGGTGCATCGCTGCCTCGGTTGCGGCTTCGAGCGGCACAACCGCCTCGCTGCCGATGACGACTGGGAGTTGTATATGTCGCTGCCCATCATCGAGCCGCGTGTCGGCATCGTCACTGGGCAGGTCGCACCACCAGAGAGCGACTAACTCGCGCCACCGAAGCCCTGCATGGCGAGCCACCGGGCGCACAATCCCGTCCACGCGCCAACAACCGGGTCGTCCTCTGCCAGACCCAAGCCGTGCCGCCCGTGCGGGAAGACGTGGAGGGCAAACGGCACCCCGGCGCGGCTGAGTGCCCCCGCGAACAGGAGGCTATTTTCTACCGGCACGCTCGCGTCATCTGCGGTGTGCCAGAGGAAGGCGGGCGGCGTCTCCGTGTTCACTCGCGTTTCCAATGAAAGCGCGTCGCGCAGTTCCACAGAAGGGTCATCACCGAGCAGGTTTGTGCGCGACCCCGCGTGGAGATGCTCCCCGAAGGTAATGACGGGATAGCAAAGTACGATGGCATCCGGGCGGCACGACACGCGCTCGACCGGATCGGCGGCTGCAGGATCGCCCGCGTCATGGTACGTCCCGGCAGTGGCGGCGAGATGCCCGCCCGCTGAGAAACCGAGGATGCCGACCGGACCCCCATTCGCAAAATTGGAGCGCACATGCCGGATCGCCCGTTGCGTGTCCGTAAGCGGGAGCGGATGCTGATGCGGCGCAACGCGGTAATCGAGCACGAAGGCGGCGATGCCGAGCGCATTGAGCCACGCCGCAACCGGCGCACCCTCGTGCGGGGCGCGGCGACCGTATCCCCCGCCGGGGCAAACGATCATCGTGCCGCGTATCGCGCCGTCCGGCAAGTATGCGGTGAGATACGGCGCACCGTCCGCAGCGCGTTCCCCCGGCATCGTATCGTCCGTGGGCCAGAGCGCAATAGGAAAGGGTATATGTACCCGCTTACTCATGTGCGATATCCCCTTCGTGCGACGGCGGCGGGGCAAGTGCGGGAACGGGCAGCGGGCGCATCCGGCGGAGGCGGTGCCGGAATCGCCCGCCGGGGAGCGGCACGACTGAGAACACGACAGGCGGCGCATTCTCCGCCATCAGGCGGGTGACTGCGACGTTTGCGACGAGATGCGCCTTTGCGACGAGCGCGAGATGGTCACCTTGCGCGGTCTCATCGAGCACCTCGGTGATCCACGATGCCGAGACCATCTGCGGTTCCCGTACCCCGATATCGCGGGGCGGGGATTCCGCATGTTCTTCCGCCGCACCGAAGAACCAGAGCAGATCACCGTGATACGTTGCGGGGAACTTCTCCGGTACGTATCGGTTACCCCACCGCGCATATCGCTCGGCATAGATGCGGTTCGCCGC
>JBBRMX010000057.1:0-15259 GCA_038230615.1 Thermomicrobiales bacterium
CGTCAACCCGATGGGGGAATGGGAGGGGTTACGCCCGACGCTTCGTGCCAGCCTGCTCACGACTGCATCTGACAATGTGAAGTTCGTGGACGGCGTGGCACTCGGCGAAGTGTCTAATGTCTACATCCCGCAAGAGGCGGGTGAGTTGCCGCACGAACGGCTGACGCTCGGCATGGTTCTGGCGGGGCAACGGGGCGTCCGCACGCTCGACACCGCACCACGCCCGTACGACTTCTTCGATCTCAAGGGGATGGTGGAGGCATTCTGGCCGGCGGTCGGGGTTCGTGAGCTCGTCTTCACGCCCGCCGATGACCCGTTTTTCCAGCCGGGGCGGGCGGCATCGGTCACAGTAGCGGGGACGCACCTCGGCGTACTCGGCGAAGTGCATCCGCGTGTCACGGCGGCATTCGGGCTGAGCGGGCGCGTTTTGCTGGCAGAACTCGATCTGGAGCCGATCATCCTTGCAGTGGCAGCGCATCACGGCACGCTGCGCTCGCTCCCGCCCATCTCTCGCTTTGCCCCGACGGAGAACGATTTCGCGGTCGTCGTAGACGAAAACACCCCGGCGGGTGAGGTGGCGCAGGTGCTCTCGCAGGCATTGGGGCGGCTCGTGCAGCGCGTGCAACTATTCGATGTCTATCGCGGAGAACAAGTCCCGGCGGGTAAGAAGAGCCTTGCTTTTGCTGTCACCTTGCAAGCCCCCGACCGCGCATTAGCGGAGGACGAAATTACCAAAATGCGCGATCGTGCCGCTGCCGCTCTGCAAAAACGGCTTAAAGCGTCTCTCAGACAGTAATGAGGGATGAGTAGCGAGTAGCGAGGAACGCTTCTCCGTGCATTTCCTCGTTACTCGTTATTTGTTGCTGCTTCCTGCTGCTTCCAGCACCGCAAGGGTTGCGGCGGCGGTGCGGTGCCACGAGAAGTGCGATGCCCGCGCGATGCCCGCTGCCGAGAGCCGCGCTCGTAGCGGTGCATCGTTGAGCAGATTGCGGAGGGCAGCGGCGAGGGCGGTAGTGTCGGTCGGGGAGACCGTGAGGGCGGCATCCCCGACGACTTCCGGCAGGCTGCTCGTATTCGAGGTGACAACCGGTGTGCCGCACGCCATCGCTTCGAGCGGCGGCAGCCCGAACCCTTCGTACAACGAGGGATAACAGCAGATTTCCGCCGCTTGGTAGTAGCGGGGGAGGTCACGGTTTTCGACGTAACCGAGAAACCGGATACGCTCCCGCACGGGGGAAGCAGCGACCTGCGGGGCGAGGTCGCTCGTCAGCCACCCTGCCGCACCGATGACGACGAGATGCACATCCGGCACCGCAGCGGCGACGTGCGCGAATGCTTCGATCAGGCGGTGCAAGTTCTTGCGCGGCTCTTGCGTGCCGACGAACAACACAAACCGTCCCGGCAGATCGTGGTCTTGCCGGAACTGCGCGACGGTCGCCGCGTCGTGCGCGGGGCGAAAGGCGTTGCTGGTCGCATTCGGGATGACCGTGATATTCGCGTCCGGCACGCCGAAATGCCGGATCAGATCGGCTTTGGTGTGCGCGGAAACCGCGATGACATGCCGTGCCTTTCGCACCGAGAGGCGGGTCATCGCGGTAAGATACCGCCGCTTGCGGGCGAGAAATGCGTCCGGGAATGCGAGGAACGCGAGATCATGCACCGTCAGGACACACGGCACGCGAGCGGCGAGCGGCACGACATTGACGGGACAGAAGAGCACATCGAGGCGATGGGAGGCAGCGATGAACGGCGCGGCTCCCTGCTCCCAGACGATGCGCCCCGGTGCCTGCCCGGTCGGAAAGCGGCTGCCTATCCATTGCACACTAGGCGGCAGATAGCCGTCCGGCGGCGGAGTGGGACCGCCGAAGACGGTAAGGGTGTCATCGTGCGCGGCGGCGAGAGGAACAAGTTCGCGTGCGACTTGCTCGATGTACTGCGACACGCCCGCCCGCCGGTAGCCCGCCGCGAACGAGAGCAGATGTGCATTGATACCGATGCGCACGCCGCTCATGCCCCGCCTTGCACCGATGCAGCACTGGCGATCTTACCCGCTTCGATTTGCCGGTGATTGAGAACCATTTTGAGGACGTATTGCAGCGCGTTCGCAAGGTATGTCAGATACGCAAAGGCGATAATCCAGAGCAGATTCCGCTCGCTCGCGCCGAGCAGCGCGGCGATGGGGTAGACGGTGTGGACGAGCATCACCACGCCGCTCACGGCGTCTTCCCAGAAGAATTCCGGCGCGAAAAGCCAATGTCCGAAAACTTCCTTCTCCCAGATCATCCCTGTAATCATGATCGCGTAGAGGATCGTGATTTTGAATGCGACCGAAATATTCGTAATGGCGTAACCGCGCCCGGTTGTGAGGCTATAGATGACCAGCCCCGCGCTAACGAGAAAGGCAAGAAATTGCACGGGTGCGAGAATCGCTTGTACCTTCGTCCATTTGCTTGCCTGCCGCCGCGCTACTTGCTCCGGTGTATATCTCGACATCAAACCCTCTCTTTGTTCAGGAGTGCTGCGTACTGCGTTATTCGTTCCAATGATCAATGATGCGGTGCCGGGAAAAGGAAACGCCGTACAGAGCGTTCAGTGCGCGGTGCTCAGCACTGTTTCAAGATACGGGACGGTTTGCGGACCTTCGGGGAGGACACAGACGCGGGCATCGGGGCCGTACTCGTCGAGCAATGCAGAGAGCGTTGCGGCGATGTCATGGATCGGCTCGATGTGCGCGGCGCGGACTTCCTCGTCTGGGAGCGTGCTATAGAGGAGAAGCCGTGCGCGGTGCTGCACAATGGATTGCACATGCGCTTGCCACTGATCGAACAGCCGGAAATCAGGCGATTCGATCAGCGCGAGGAGTTCGTCAGTCGTGTTCGCCATCTGGAGGATGCGCTTGTAATTGCCGTGTTCGGGGATACCCTCGCGGCACTCCGAGGCGGCGATGATCGTGCCGCCCTCGCGCAGGATGCGGTGCGCCGCCGAGACCCCTTTGATCGTTTGATAAAGGTTCAGATCAAGCGGGTACCCGCTGTTGGTCGTGAGCACAATATCGAAGGGAGCGGAGACGGGCTGCATCGCCGCCAGCCGCACTGCGACGATGCCCGCCCGATGCGCCGCAAACAGGTCGCCTGCGTAGACCCCGGTGATTGCCTTATCACTGTTGAGGGTCACATTGACGAGAAAGCACGGGCGATTGTCGAGGGCAATTGTGGCGGCTTCGGCGAGTTCTTCCCAGAGCGGGTTGCCTTCGGTGATCCCCCAACTGCTGCCGGAGTCGCGGATGTGCGCTGCGCCGTGGTTGTGCAGCACCGTAGATTCGCCCGCGATGCCGGGGACGATCCCCTTCGGACCGCCGCTGAACCCTGCGAAGAAATGCGGCTCGATGAACCCAGTAACGATCACGGCGTCCGCCTCACGAAAGATCGTGTTGACAAGTACGCGGTTTCCCTCAAGTGTTACGCCGCAGTCGGTCAGTTCATCCGGGGCGAAGGCATTGTGGTTGAGACAGCGATACCGCGTTGTCACTGTTGCGCCGAGCATTTGCGTCAGTTCGTCGGGCGTGTTCGGGCGGTGCATTCCGGTGCCGTTCAGCATCGTGATCGCATCGTCGGGGATGCCCGCCCGCTCGAGCTCGCGCAGAATTGGCGGCAGAATGAGGTGGTTCGGGGTCGGGCGCGTCAAGTCACTGTGTATGACGACGACACTCCGCGCACCGCGCACCAGCTCCGCGAGCGGTACCTGCCCGATGGGGGCGCGGAGCGCGTCGGTAATTGCCGCGTCGGTATCCGGCAAGGCGGGGGCATTCGCGGGCGAGACGACAGTGAGATCGCATGGAGGCAAATCTATACTGAGACCGTCCGAACCGTACGCGAGATGGATGCGTGTCATGTGCCGAGCCTCCCAGTATGTCGTGACGGTGTGGTGTTGCACCGATACCGTCTGATGCCGCCTATTGTACACGCTGCGACGCAGTGCCGCCGTTGCGCTGGCTACCAGTTGCCCGTGCGATGCCGGATGGACGCGGCACCTCGGCGGCGGTATCATGCCGCCATGAGAAGCACGCATACACAGCCCGAAATCACCAATAGGCCTGCGGTTTTTCCGGCACCTGCCGCACGGATCATGCTGCCCGGTGTGGCGGTGGATGCAGCAACGTGCGACGAATACGTTCTGCGTATCCGCGCTGCGATTGCTGCCCGCGCACGCTGCCATGTCGTGACGGCGAACCCGGAATATGCGATGCGTTGCCGCCGCGATGCGACGCTGCGCGAGATCGTTGCCCGCGCGGAGATCGTCACGGCGGACGGTGCAGGGTTGGTCGCGGCGGCGCGGTTGCTGGATCGGGGCAATTTGTCGCGTGTGACGGGCAACGACCTTGTGGCGGCACTGGCGGCAGCGGGCGTGCCGCTCTTTCTACTCGGTGCCGCTCCCGGCATTGCGGAGAATGCCGCCGCTGCGCTGACGGCACGCTACCCACAGGCAGTCATCGCGGGGACGTGGGCAGGCGATGCGTCGGCGGCGGGCGACTGCGAAGCACGGCGGCGCATCAACGCGACGGCGGCGCAGGCCATACTCGTTGCGTATGGAATGCCGAAGCAGGATCACTGGATCGCCCGCAACCTGCCGCACCTCGACGCGACGGCAGCAATCGGGGTCGGTGGGGTCTTTGATTATCTCGCGGGGCAGGTGCCGCGTGCGCCGCAGTGGATGCGGGCGCGGGGGCTGGAATGGTTCTATCGTCTCGTGCGGCAGCCGTCGCGCTGGCGGCGCATCGTCACCGTCTGGCAATTCGCCGCGCTCGTCTGCGCGACCGCAATCGGGCAACGCATCCACCACCGAAGGGATACCGCACACAATGTATGAAACGTCCAGCACTACCACAGTGCGTGCCGTTGCGTGGGCAGTGGTCGTCGCGCTCGTGCTCGGCATCATCTGGGGGTTTTTCCGGCTCTGGGGTTTCTGGTTCTCGGTCGGCGCGGGCTTTGCGATTGCGGAAGGCATCATCCGCGTCACGGGGGCGAGGCGCGGGAGCACCTATCAGACAATTGGGATGGCGGCGATGGTACTCTGCATCGTCGTCAGCCGCGTGTTCATGGCGATTCATGCGGGGCTTGATCCTGCAACCGTCGCGCAGACGCTCGCCAGCACCCGTGTTGCCAGTGCCGAAGCACAAGCGATTTCGGTGTATCTCGCCCTTGATCTGCCGAACGCGGTGTACGGGTTGCTCGGCATCGCCATCCCATACGTGCGGTTCCGGTGAATGTCTCGCGGCAAGACCTGCGCGATGCGTTGCCCCGATTGCGCGGGCAGCGTGTTGCGGTTGTCGGCGATCTCCTGCTCGATGAATACATTTACGGTAGCGGTTCGCGCCTTTCGCGGGAAGCATTTCTGCCCGTCTTCGAGCCAGTACGGACCGTAACTCAACCGGGCGGCGGGGCATTTCCGCCGCTCGCAATTCGAGTGATGGGCAGCGATGCGTCACTCATTGGGTGCGCGGGCGACGACGCAACCGCCGCAGTGTTGCGGGGGCATCTCCGCGATGCGGGAGTAAATATCGCGGGCGTCGTCGCCGCGCCCGGTCGTACGACGACGCGCAAAACGCGCTACATGGCGGAGGGATTTTTCCGTTTTCCGCAGCAAGTGTTCCGCGTTGACCATCTCCCCCGCGACCCGTTCCCCGCCGCGCAAGATAGACAGATGGCAGAGGCAGTGCGAGCGGTGCGCGATGTAGACGCGTTCCTCGTCTCAGATTACGGGCAGGGGACGGCGAGTACAGCGGTCGTCGAGGCGGTGCGCGAGACGGCGCGGCGGCTCGGTATCCCCGCCACGGTGGATTCGCAGCGCAGCCTCGACCCGTATCATCGCTTCGCGCTCGTGCGGAACAACCGCGCCGAGGCGGTCGCATATCTCGGCGTGCCGCTTCCGACCGTGCGTGATGTGCTCGACGCCTTGCCGCGCTTACAAACGCGATTAGACGCCGCGAATGTTGTCGTGTCGCTCGGCGCGGACGGGCTTGCCTATAAAGGTGAGAGCGATGCGCCGCAGTATATCCCGGCGGGGCAAGTGGATGTCTTCGATGTGACAGGAGCGGGCGACACGCTGATTGTCGTGTTGACGCTGGCACTCGCGGCGGGGCTGTCGCTCGATGTAGCGGCGCGGCTCGGCAACCTCGCGGCAGGGGTCGCAGTGCGGCGGCTCGGCAATGTTGCCGTCGGGTACGACGATCTCCATGCCGCAATTGAGGAGGCGGACGATGCGCTGTTCGTGCCGCCCGCACAGTCTACGCCGGACGGGGGGAGCCATGGGTAATGTGCTGCCGCTGGCGGAACTAGAGGCATTTGGTAGGACAGCGCGAGCGGCGGGGCAGCGCGTCGTCTTCACGAACGGGCATTTCGATCTGCTGCACATCGGGCATGTGCGCTATTTGCAGGCGGCGCGGGCATTGGGCGATCTGCTCGTTGTTGGGGTCAACGACGACGCAAGCACTACTGTCCGCAAAGGCGACACCCGCCCGATCATTCCCGCCGCCGAACGCGCCGAGTTGCTCGCCGCGCTCGTGTGTGTAGATATCGCAACCGTTTTCACGGGGATGACGGCGAACGACCCAATCGCATTGCTGCGCCCCGATGTATATGTGAAGGGCGGCGATTACGCCCTCACGCCCGCAGATGAACGGGCGGGCAAAACACCCTTGCCAGAGGCACCACTCGTGCGGACATACGGCGGTTCGGTGGCGACGGTGCCGCTCGTGCCGGGACGCAGCACATCTGATCTCGTGCGGCGCATTGTCGCGGCGGAGCGTGCCGGTGGCTGAGACGCTCGATCAGGCGGGATTGCGCGAACCCGCCGAATTGCCCTCCGACGCGCAAATTGTCATCGGACAGCAGCAAGGCGCGACGAAGCGTATCGCCGTCGCCGCGCTCATTGTCATGGCGGGGACGATCTTCAGCCGCGTCGTTGCCATCCCACGGGAATCGTTGATCGCCGCCCGCTTCGGGGACGGTGTGCTGACTGGCTCCTTCACAATCGCGGAAAATGTGCTGACGATCTTTCTCGATCTCCTCCTGTCCGGCATCGCCAGCGCGGTGCTGGTGCCGGTGTTGTCCGAATACGTCGGGGAGGACGAACGCGACCAACTCGGCGTGCTCGTTAGCAAACTCCTCACATTGGTCGTGGTCGGCGGCGGAGCGATGCTCGTGCTGCTCGAACTTGGTGCGGAGGGTGTCGCGTGGGCGATGACGGGTATCGGTGGGGACCGTGGCGCATACGACCGCGCACTTGTCGTCTCGTTGACGCGAGGGATTTTGCCCGCACTCCTTCTGCTCGGCGTGGCATCGGTGCTGCAATCTACGCTCTACGCGATGCAACGCTTCACGATGCCCGCCCTCTCGCTGGCGGCACGGAATGCATCGGTAGTGCTGGCGGTGCTGCTCCTCGGCGATGTGCTCGGTATCCATAGCCTTGTGGTCGGTATTCTTGTAGGGGCGGCGTTGCTGGTGCTGCTTCAGATCCCGGGTTTTCGCGGGAGTGGGTTGCGGGTGCGCCCGTCGTTCGCATGGCGCGATCCGGTGCTGCGGCGTATCGGTGCGCTCTACTTGCCCGTCTTTCTCGGCTTGTTGCTCAACAGTTGGGCACTCATCATTGACCGTAATCTGGCGTCGCGCACAGGCGAACACGGCATCGCGGCAATGCGCTTTGCGACGCAAGTGCAGCAACTCGCGGTCGGCATCGTCGTGACGGCGATCAATGTCGCCACTTTACCGCGCCTCTCCCGCGCTGCCGCAGAAGGCAACGACGGCGAGTTCGGCAGGACGCTGGCACTCGGTATTCGCCTCGTCACGACACTCGTGCTGCCGGTCACACTCGGCGTGATCGCGCTGTCACAGCCGCTGACGGAACTGCTCTTTCTCCACGGGCGGGCAACGACGGAGGGAGCGCGGGAAATTCGCATCGCTCTCGTTGGGTATGCGCTCGGTCTACCGTTCATCGCGTGGGATCAATTGTTGCTTTTTGCCTTTTATGCCCGCAAAAATACCCGAACCCCCGTCCTTGTGGGGGCGGTGTCGGTAGGGGTGTTGCTGGCGTTCTCGTTCGCGCTCGTCGCACCGCTCGGTGTACTCGGTTTGGTGCTCGCAAACTCAGCGCAGTTCGCCTTTCACGCGGTGGTAATGCTCGTGCTGGCGCGGCGGCGCATCGTCGCCTTCGACATTGCAAATTTCGGACGGACGGTGCTGCGGGCAGGGAGCGTCGCGCTGGTGATGGCGGCGGCAGTCGTCATCGCGGCACGCCTCGCGGTCGCGGCAACTGGCACCGCAGGGCAGAGCGCGAACATTGCCCGTTTACTGGTCGGCGGCAGCGTGGGAGCGGTAGTGTACAGTGTCGGGGTATGGTTGCTCAGGGTCGAGGAGGCGCGGTATTTCGTCGGCGTCGTACGGGCACGGCTCGGTCGCTGAGGGTCACGCAGGGCGTATATCCCGCACACGTAGCGACAGATGCTCCTCGTCCTGCCACGTCTCGCGCTGCAAACAGACAGCGAGATCAACAGGCGTACCGGAGCGCACCTCGGCTTCCCGCTCACCGAGCCGAAACGCGATGCATTTCACCGTCGCGCCGTTCGGAAGCACGCCAACAAACGAGAGATGCGGACCGTGCGTACCAACCCGCTTCGCCCATTTGGGGCGGACGCCGCGCACCAGAAAGGTCGGCTCGAAGTTTTCGTGCCCGAACGGCGCGATCCGGGCGATGTCATCGAAGGTAGAGAGCGAGAGCGCACCCGCAGAGATTTCCGCGTCGAGATGCAGCATGCGCGAGAAATCGGCATCGGTGAGGTGCGCGGCGTCGCGGCGCAGAGCATCGCGTAGGTCGTCCAACCGCGCATTGTCCAGTGTGAAACCGGCGGCGCGGGCGTGCCCGCCGTAGCGGGAAAAGAGCTGCCCGTGCCGTTCGAGGGCTTCGATGATATTGAATGCGGCGGTGCTTCGTGCGCTGCCTTTGCTTTCGGTCTCGCCACGCTCGTAGACCAGTACGGGGCGGTGGTACCGTTCCAGCAGTTTCCCCGCCACCAACCCGACGACGCCCGCTGTCCATCCCTCGCCGCCGACGACGAGGACATTGGGTAAGTCATCACCCCACTGACGGTCCACTTCGTCCATTGCCGCGTGCAAGACACGTTCTTCTTCGGTTTTGCGGCTGCGGTTCGCTTCATCGAGCGCGACGGCGGCGGTGCGGGCGACGATCTCATCTTCCGGTAAGAGGAGTTGATGCACCGCGTCTGCACCATGAAGCCGCCCCGGTGCATTCAAGCGGGGACCGAGACCGAAGCCAATATGCCCCGCGTCCAGTCCTGCCTGTTTGATGCCTGCGCGTTCGCACAATGCGCGGATACCGGGATGCGTCGTCGTCCGTAGTGCCGCAATGCCCGCCGCGACGAGCACACGGTTCTCGCCCCGGAGCGGTACGACATCCGCGACGGTGCCGAGCGCGACGAAGGCAAGTAAGGTATCGAGCAGCGTACGCGGCGGGCGGGCGAACGGCGCACCGGACCGGGCGAGCGCACGGACGAGCGCGTACGCCACGCCGACGCCCGCAAGATCGGTAAACGGGTAGCGGTTGGTAGCGAGATGCGGGTTAATCACCGCAACCGCGTCCGGCACGCGCTCCGGCACATGATGATGATCCACGATGATGACGTCCAGCCCCCGCGTCTGCGCTGCCGCAATCGCGTCCACGCTCGTAATGCCGAGGTCTACCGCGATGACGAGGCGGACGCCATCCTCCGCCAGCCCCGTAAGCGCGTCGCCATTCAGCCCGTAGCCCTCGCGTTCACGGTGCGGCGTGTAGAGGCAGACATCGGCAAAGCCCCATGCCCGTAGTGCAGTGACGAGCAATGCCTGTGCTGTCAGCCCGTCTGCATCGTAATCGCCGAAGACGCAGACCTTTTCCTCCGCCGCATGTGCTGCCCGCAACCGCTCGATTGCGGGCACCATGCCGGGAAGCAGCATCGGGTCCGCAAGCGGCGTGCTGCGTGGCGCAAGAAATGCCCCGGCATCGTCCGGCGCGATCCCGCGTGCGTGTAGCAGCGTCGCAATGAGCGGCGATACATCGTCGTACGCTGCGAGGGTCTCGGCAGAGGGTGCGGGCGGGACGATCCAGCGGGTGGCAATGAGCGGAACGGTCACGCGGCGTGCTCCTTTGCGATCATGGTGGCGGCGATCTGCCCGGATAACAACGCGAGTGGCACGCCGCCGCCGGGATGCACCGTGCCGCCCGCGAAATAGAGATTGCCGATGCCGCGTGCGCGGTTGCCGGGGCGCAGGAATGCCGCCTGCGGGGTATTCGACGCGAAACCGTAGATCGCCCCGCGCCCCGCGCCGTACGTGTCGCGCAGCGTCTCCGGCGTCCAGATATTTTCGACCGCAATTGCATCGCCGACGGGGAAGCCGCGTCGTGTCAGTGTTCGCAGCACCAGATCGCGGTAATGGGGCGCGACCTGCCGCCAGTCGGTTGCGCCATCGAGGTACGGCACATTGACCATTACAAACAGCGTGTCACACCCCTCCGGCGCGGCGGCAGGGTCGGTCGCGGTGGCGCGGCAGATATAGATTGTCGGATCGGTGGGGGGGAC
This sequence comes from Thermomicrobiales bacterium, assembly GCA_038230615.1. GTDB lineage: Bacteria > Chloroflexota > Chloroflexia > Thermomicrobiales > JALYUS01 > JBBRMX01. The sequence continues at coordinate 10,628 of JBBRMX010000057.1, forward strand.
GCGCCGCCGCACGAGATCGTCAAACTCGCGCCGGTAATCTGCCGAAAACGAAATCGTGTGATGCGCGAGGTGCGGATAGCGATACCGTGTGCCGAGCAAGAGCAGGAAGCCGGAGTACGACGGTTCCGGCCGCCGCAACGACCGCCGCGATGTCACCACCGACGGCATCTGTGCCGAGAGCAGCTGCTCGTACGTCGTTCCGATATCCGCATTCGACACAACAACAGCGGCGGAAACTGCATCGCCGTCCGCGAGGCGCACGCCCGTCGCCGCGCCATTCCGCACCGTGATCGCCTCTACCGGCGCATCGTACACCATGCGGACACCCACATCGGCGGCGAGTGCCGCGAGAGCCTCCGCGATCTTGTAAATGCCCCCGCGTGGGTGCCACGCCCCGGTACCAAACTCCACGAACGGAATGATGCAGAACGCGGCGGGTGCGTGGTAAGGCGACGAGCCGTTGTAGGTCGCGTAGCGGTCGAAGACTTGCACGAGGCGCGGGTCGTGGAAGAAGCGCGACACCACACCATGCACCGTGCGCGGTGTCGCAAACTTGAGAAGATCGCGGGGACGGAAGCCGTGGCGAAAGAGATCGTCCTGCCGCAGTCCGAGCAGGCTACGGTCCATCGGGTGGCGCAGAAACGGCTCTCCCGCAATGGCATAGAGATCGCTCGTATAGGCGAGGAAACGGAAGAAATTTGGTACATCCTGCGGTGAGAGCCGTTCGATATTTGCCGCCATCTGCGCGGTATCCGTCGTAACCTCAAAGGTGGTACCGTCTGCGAAGTGGTAGCGGCAAATCGGGTTCACGGGGTCGAGTGTAAGGTAGTCGTCCAGTGATCGCCCTGCCGCCGCGAACAACTCGCGCAGCACCCACGGCATCGTGAGCAGCGACGGCCCGGTGTCAAACGTCCAGCCGTCGGCGGACCAGCGATTGACTTTCCCGCCGGGGCGTTCTCCCGCCTCGTACACCGTCACACGCCACCCCGCGACGGCAAGCCGGATGGCGGTAGCCATACCTCCCATACCCGCACCAATCACAATGGCGTGCTGTCTGCTGTCTCCTGCGTGTGCCATCCCGTATACTACCCCTATGAATCGAACACCCTTTCGCAAATTGTACACGAACGGCGTCCGTACACAACCTCCTTTGCCTGCTGGTATCGTGCTGCCACGTATCCCGCCACACAAGACCCCGATAGGGGAACTGGCGGTCTGGTTGCTCATCCAGTGGTCGGTACGGGGGATGTTCGCCCGCGTGCGGCTGCGGGAGGCGGCGGGCGACCCGCGTGCGGCGAGCGTACCGCTGCTCGGCGTCGCAAATCATCCCAGTTGGTGGGACGGGTATCTGGCGATGATCGTCGCACGGCAGTACGGGTTGCCGCGCTACTTGATGATGGACGCGCCGCAGCTGGCGCGATACCGGTTCTTCGCGTGGGCAGGGTGTTTTTCCGTAGACCGCGCCGACCCGCGTGAGGTGGCGCGGAGCGTCGCGTTCGCCGCGCATCTGCTCGCCACGGAGCGGCAGTCGCTCGTCTGGCTCTTTCCGCAGGCGGAAATCACGCCCGCTGATGCCCGCCCGCTGGTGATGCACGGCGGTGCGGCGCATGTGCTACGGCGGGCATCCGCAACGGGGCGCGATGTCGGGTTTTTGCCCGTCGCGTGGCAGTACGCCTTTCGTGGCGAACAACACCCGGAGGCATTCATCCGTCTTGGCGCAGTCGAGGTGCTGGACGCGACCACCGCCCGCGATACCCGCAGCGTCACTGCCCGTATTCAATCCGCGCTCACCGCGCAGGCGGACGCATTGCGCGACGACATCGCGGCAGACGATCTCACCGCATATCGTGTCGTGCTGCACGGAAAAAGCGGCGTGAATGATGCGTTCGACCGCCTGCTCGGTCGTAGCAGGTTGGTGGATACGCCGTGAGCATATTGCTCGTGCTGCTCGTGCTGGAAGGCGTCGCGCTCGTTTTTGCTGTGCTCATTACCGCGAATGTTGTCGGCAATCTGCGGGCGTACCGTCCGCTCGGTTCGTTCGCGGGGCGTGCCGATGCTGCAACACCGTTCGTCTCGGTACTCATTCCCGCCCGTGATGAGGCGCAGAATATCGGTGCATGTGTGCGCTCACTGCTAGCGCAAGAGTACCCGGCATATGAAGTCATTGTGCTGGACGACGGCAGCACCGACAGCACGAGCGAGATTGTCCGCGTACTCATTGCCGATGACGAACGGCTGCGGTTGCTTGATGGAACGCCGCTACCGTCCGGTTGGCTCGGCAAGGCGCACGCCTGCCAGCAACTCGCGGACGCGGCACGGGGCGAGGTGCTGCTGTTTACCGACGCCGACACGGTGCATCATCCGGTAATGATGCGCGGTGTCGTTGGCACAATGGCGGCGGGCGCGGAGGTCGTCACTGCATTCCCGGAGCAGGAAATCGGCACATGGAGCGAACGCCTCACAGTGCCGTTTATGCTGTTTATTGTCTGGGCTTTGCTCCCAATCGGGCGGGTGCGGTCTGATCCCTCGCCGCTCTTTACTGCTGCGAACGGGCAATTGCTCGCGTTCACACGGGAAGCATATGGGCGGGTGGGTGGTCACGCCGCCGTGCGGGCATCGGTGCTGGAAGACATGCGCCTCGGTCAACTGGCGAAGCGGCGCGGGTTGCGGTTGCATCTCACCGACGGCACCGGCGCAGTACGAACGCGCATGTACCGCTCGTTTGCGGAAGTCTGGCGCGGCTTCTCGAAAAATGCCTTCGCGCTCGTGGGGGATTCGGTCGCGGTTGCGGTGCCGCTCGTCGCATTGCTCGTGCTGCTTTACATTGTGCCGCCCGTCGTGCTCGTGGTTGGCGTCGCTACGGGGCGGGGCGGATGGGCGTGGCAGTGGTTGCCGGGGGTACTTGTGGGGGCAATGCTGGCGCAGTGGCTCATCGTGGCACAACGGGCGCGGCTCCCGTGGTGGCAGGGACTGGTGCATCCGCTCAGCGTGGCGGCGTATGCGGTGATTCTCGCAAATGCGGTACGCTGGCAGCGGCGGGGCTACGGGGAGTGGAAAGGGCGGGTCTACGCCACCACCCCGGCACCATCGCCGCCCGCACCGCCCGCAGACCGGGGCGGGCAATCGCCAGCGTGACCAACACTCCGACCGCAGTTGCGGCGGGATACCCCCGGAACCATGCGATAGTGGCGAACATACTCAGAGTCAACCAATACAGTGCAATGGCGACGAGCGGCAACGCGGGCAACTTCGGCAGCGTCCCGCGCCAGAGGATGCGTGCCGCACACCCGTTGATGACGCACGCCACGACAAACCACCCGGCGAAATTCGAGAGCGGAATGCCGTAGTATGGGCCACGGTCCGTCCACATCCAGTACTGTTTAATAAATACTGCGGTCGGTTCGATGGCGGCATCGAGCAATGTCGCTAACACTGCGGAGAGCGCGACGACCGCCACCGTGCGGCCGTGCGGTAGGCAGACACGTGCCACCGCCAGCGAACCGAGCGCGATCATCAACCATGCGAGCGAGATCGGCGCAGGGACACGACCGAGCAGTACCGGTACGAGTGTCCCGACATAGTCGTATCGCCCGAACGGAAAGCCCGTCACTACGCCGACATATTCCGCGAGGAATGCCAGCGGTAAGACGACGGCGGCGAACAGCCCCGCCCGTACCCAGCCGTAACTCCATGCCACCCAGAACAGCGCAATGCCACCCTGTAGCGCGAGCATCGAACTCCCCGCCCATTGCTCATCAATCGGCAAGACCATCGCCCGCGAAATGCCGATTACGGCGATCCACCAGAGGATGGTGTACAGGATGAACAGGGTCATCACTGGCATAAGGGGCAAATACCGGCGCATTTGCGCGGTGCGGGATGGCGCAATGTCGCGTGGGGGATGCGGCGGGGATGGCGCGAGGGGTGGCGTACTCACAGCAGCGGGCGGCGTCCCAGTTGGGGCAGGGACTTGCCTTGCTTGCGCCAGCGTCGCGCCCACGAAAAGAGCCACCCCCAATAGCGTGTTGCGCCCGCCTCGCGCCGCCTTTCTTGCACCACACGGTACAGATACCAGTAGCGTTCGGCGGTGAGGATGCCGCGATAGATGCCGCGCTCCGCGACAAGCACCGCGCCACGATTCGCCCGCGTCATCGCCTGCTGCGCGAGGTAGAGTGATGTTTTTACCTCGACAACGGGTGGGAAGGGGTCCATTACTTCGTAGACCGGGATATATGAGCCGTGGCGATGCAGGGCGGTGAGTACGTCGGCTTTCCATAGTGCACCAACAATGCGTCCGTGCTCGGTCACAGCGAGATCGCGTGAACCGCCGAGCAATGCCATGCTGAGCGGCTCGTTCGGCGCAACACCGCCCGCTTCCCATGTAATGCATTGCCCCACATTGATGCGCCGCAGTGCTTCTTCGATCATCACGGTACGTCCTTCGAGCGTCGCACCGACGAAGATGAAGAAACCGACCATCGGGAGTGTCCATTCGTGTAACACGAACCCGCCAAAGATGACGAATGCGACGGCAAGCCCCTGCCCGACGAAGACCGCGATTCGCGTGGCGGTCGCACGGTTCGTGGCGAGACTCAATACCGAGCGCAAGACGCGCCCGCCGTCCATCGGGAA
>JBBRMX010000058.1:0-15253 GCA_038230615.1 Thermomicrobiales bacterium
ATCCCAGGTACGCGACGAACAAGACGAAATCGCCTACCGTAAATGTGCGGTCGCGCAGACCGCTCGCTGCAAGCAGCATAATCAGCCCCGTGCCGATGCTCACCGTATTCGCGGTGATGGCGTCCACAATCTGCGTCACGAGGCGGTCGGAGAGCATCGCGGTGCGGCGTCGCTCGTTGAGCCGCTGGAAGCGGGCAACGATGCGTTCTTCGGCACTGGCGGCTTGCACCATCTGCACCGCCGCTACAATATCGCCGATGGCACCCGTCACATCGCTGGTCGCTTGGCTACTCGCGGCACGATTCCGGGCGAGTGCGGTCCCCGCCCGTTGCGCGATAATCACGACTGCCACCAGCGGCAGCATGGCGATCAGCGTCATCCGGGCATTCGTGTGCAGCAACACGACAAACGCCACGACCGCAAACAGCCCGTGGCTGATGACCTCGTCGGACCAATCCATATTGTCTTCGGCTTCGTACGCATCGTCGCGGAACCGGCTGATTGTCTCACCGAGGGAAAAGGGCAGGGCATCGGCACCCGGTCGGGCGAGGACGTGGCGCAGCAGATTGCGCCGTACCAGCCCGCTCATCGTGAAGCGGAAGACGACCTCGACACCCCCCGCAACTAGCCACAGGGCAGCCCGCCCCACGGCAAGCACACCAAGCAGCACTACCAACCCCGTCGTACCCATCGGCACGGCGACACTGCCGGTGAGCGCATCGAAGAAAGCCCGAACGATCAGCCCCGGCAGCAGCGACAAAACATTCATCACGCTCCACAACAGTGCGTGACGCAGATACAACCACGGGGCGTAGCGTGCCATGTGCAGCGTGTACCGCCATGTCGGGAATCGCCTCATGCAGTGGTCTCTTCCGCCGCAACCCGCAGCAATTGGGCGAAACGCGAAGTGGGGTCCGCACTGAGGGCGAGCCGCGTCCCGTATTCGCGCACCTGCCCGTCTTCCAAAACAAGGATGTCGTCGGCATACGCCATCGTGTGCAGCCGGTGTGCCACGACGATACCGGTGCGCCCGACCAGCAGCCGCCCAAGGGCAGCGTGTACGAGCCGCTCCGTGGCGGGATCGAGACGCGAGGATGCTTCGTCCAGAATGACGAGGTCAGGATCGCGCAGAAAGAGACGCGCACAGGCGAGTATCTGCGTCTGCCCGGCGGACAAGCCGATGCCGCCCGCCCCCAGCAAAGTATCCAACCCGTCCGGCAATTCCTGCAGCCACCCTGCCAACCCTAGCATTTCCAACGCTGCCCCGATCCGGTCGTCCGGCACGCGGTCGTCGAAGAGGGTCAGGTTATCGCGCACAGTAGTATTGAACAGTTGAACTTCTTGCGTAATCACGCCGATGCGGGCGCGGACTGCGGCGAGGCGGAGAGTGCGGACATCTACGCCGCCCACCCGCACCACGCCCGCCAGCGGGTCGTAGAATCGCGAGAGAAGCCGTGTCAGGGTGGTCTTGCCGCTACCGGTGCGTCCCACGACACCCAGCACGCGCCCCGGTTCCACTGATATACAGACATCACGCAACACCAGCGCATCCGCCACATAGCCGAACGACACACCGTCCAGTTCCACCGCCAGCGGTCCGGGCGGGAGCGTGGTGCCGGGGCCATCGGCGAGGCGCGGTACCACACCCAGAAGTGCCTCGACCCTTCCCATACTGGCATCTGCCTGTTGCAAGTCTTGCACTTCGTCGCGGAGTTGCTCGGTCGGCTGACGCAGCATCTCGGTATACCGAAAGAGCAGATAGACCGTCCCGATGGTCAGCGTCCCCGCCCGAAACAGCACGGCACTCAGCCCAAGCGCCACGGCCATACCGAGCATAAAAAGCCCATCGCCGGTGGCAACCATCGCGTACCCGCGCCGCTGCGCCTTCCGCGTCACCGCAAGCCACGCCCGCATCATCTCGGCACAACGGCGGAGCACAAACGCGCCCGCCCCGCTCGACCGCACATCTTCCAGCCCCGCCAGATAGTCGCCCACGAAGCCATAAAACTCCGCGCTCGCCTGACGTTCCGCTGCCCAGTAGGGCGTTGCGACGGTGCGGATACGCAGCATCGCCACCACCGCCAGTACGACAAAGAGCGACAGCCCCACGCCGATACGCCAGTCCACCGATAAAAGCAGCCCAAGCACCCCCACGATTAGCAGACCGTTCCCAAGCACCGAGACCACAAACCGCGAGAAGAAGCGTGCCAATGTGGACACATCGCCATCTACCCGCTCGATCAACTCCCCCGGCGTGTGCGCCGTGTGAAAGGTAGCGTCCAGCCGTAGCAAGTGACGGACAAGATCAGTTCGCAGCGCATTCGTCGCGGTCCAGCTGACATTTTCTGCCACGTAGGTTTCTGCAACTGCCAGACCCTGCCCCACGAGAGCCAAGCCCATCGTCAGTACTGCCAGCGAAACGAGTTCGCGCAATGCCCCGTCAAATGCCCCGCCAGAAGTGGCGCGGTCAATGAAGCGGCTTGCGATCAGCGGTGTGACGACCCGCACACCGATGGTTCCGCACAGAATCACTGCCAGCAGCCCCATCTGAAGCCGCAACGGGCGCAGATACCGCGCCAACAACCGCCGGTAACGGCTGAATGCTCGAAAAGGGTGCATGAGTCACACCTCGTTCCGCCACGGACGGCGGTCGCATAGGCAACGGTGCAGGACGACAGTGCAGGCGGCTGAGTATCCGCCCCCTCCGCTCTTCCCTCAGCGCACCGAGAGCGCGGGCGAGCCGTACTGGGCTTCGTGCAGGCGCGAGTAACCCCGTCCTGCGGCGATCAACTCGTGATGCCGCCCCTGCTCCGCGATGCCCGTTTCGTCCACCACAACGATGCGGTCTGCATTCTGGATCGTTGCCAGCCGGTGCGCGATCACCAGCGTCGTACGTCCGCGTGAGAGTTCCGCCAGTGATTGCTGAATCGCCCGCTCCGTCTCGGTATCGAGCGCAGAAGTCGCCTCATCAAGAATGAGAATCGGCGGGTTCTTGAGGAACATGCGAGCAATCGCCAGCCGCTGCTTCTGCCCGCCGGAGAGTTTGACGCCGCGCTCACCGATCACGGTGTCCAACCCATCCGGCAAATCCGCGATCAGGCTACCGAGCCGCGCCCGCTGTGCCGCATCGAGGATATCCGCTTCGGGGGCGTCGAGCCGCCCGTAGGCGATATTCTCGCGCATCGTCCCACCAAACAGGAAGACATCCTGCTGTACAATGCCGATCTGCCGCCGGAGCGAGGCGAGCGTCATCTCCCGAATATCCGTGCCGTCTATCGTGATGCGCCCCGCCCCCACATCGTAGAACCGGGGAAGCAGGGCGCAGAGCGTCGTCTTGCCCGCTCCCGACGGCCCAACAAATGCAACGGTCTCGCCGGGGACGATATCGAGGTCAATATCCCGCAGCACCGTCTGCTGCGCGGTGTAGCCGAACGAGACCCCCTCGTACCGGATCGCGCCGCGCAGCCCCGCCACTGCCACCGCGTCCGGCGCATCAGCAATATCGGGCGCGGTGTCCAGCAGCGCAGTGTAGCGTCGGAACCCCGCGATGCCCTTCGGGTACGTCTCCAGCACCGCATTGATTTTCTCCACCGGCCGGAAGAAGACCCCGACCAAGAGCAGAAACCCGATGAATCCCCCGGTCGTCAACTGATTGTGCAGTACGAAATACGCCCCCGCGACCATCACGACGAGTTGCGTCAGCCGCATACTGAGGTAGCTCAGCGACATACTGGCAACCATCAAGCGGTACGCATCGAGTTTGGTGCTGCGGTAGCGTGCATTGTCGTGCGCGAACAGTGCACGCTCGTGGTCTTCGTTGGCGAATGCCTGCACGACGCGCATCCCGCCGACATTCTCCTCGATGCGGGCATTGAAATCCCCCACTCGCGCGAATAATGCCCCCCATGTCCGCGTCATCCTCCGTCCGTAGCGACTGGAGACCCATGCGATAATCGGTACAAGGGTGCCGGTCACGAATGCGAGTGGCGGGCTGACGACAAACATCAGCGCGAACGCCCCCACGAAGGTCATGATCGCAATGAAGAGGTCTTCCGGCCCGTGATGCGCGACCTCGCCGATCTCCTCCAGGTCCTTCGTTACCCGTGCGACGAGATGCCCCGTCTTCTCGTTGTCGTAAAAGCGGAAGGAGAGTTTCTGCAGATGGTCGAAACTCTTGCGCCGCATCTCGGTCTCGATATTGATGCCGAGCATATGACCCCAGTACCCCACAATCGCCATTAACCCGGTATTGAGCAGGTAGACACCGAGCAATGCCGCCGACGCCCCGACGATCAGCCCCCAGTTGTACCCCGGAAGCAATTGGTCAACGAAGACCCGCACCGCCATCGGAAAGCCGAGTTCCAGTACCCCCGCCAGCACCGCGCACGAGAAATCGAGCCAGAACAACCCCCGGTGGGGTCGGTAATACGCAAAGAACCGCTTCAGCATAGAATCCGTCCCCGATCTTTTTTCGTAGTATGCATTTACGTTGCATGATAAGAATACCGTGAGTATGTGCGCTGATTTCGTGTCAACGCACACCCATGCGCCCGGTTGCGCCACCGTCTCAATTCTCGCACACGGGGGGACGTGCGGCGACGCCCCGCGACCGACGACCGACGACCATCACCGTCTAGGCGGTCAGGCGGTCGGCGTCTCACGCAGCGTCGTCAGCCGCCGCATCTCCGGCCAGAGGCGCATCACGAGCAACACGACGAGGATCGTGCCGACCCCTCCCGCCACGACTGCTGCCGCCGGCCCGAACAGTTGCGCCGTCAGCCCCGACTCGAACCCGCCGAGTTGGTTCGAGGTGCTGATAAACAGCGAGTTGACCGCCCCCACGCGCCCCCGCATCGCATCTGGCGTCCGCACCAGCACCAGCGTGCTGCGAATCACCACGCTGATGTTGTCGAACACGCCGAGCAGCACGAGCATCGCAAACGAGAGCAGAAACGACCGCGACAACCCGAAGACAATCGTGGCGATCCCGAACCCACCGACCGCCAGCAAAAGCGTGCGCCCCGCGTGTGTAAAGGGCGGGCGATACGCCAGCACGAGTGCCATCCCGACCGACCCCATCGAGGAGGCAGCCCGCAGCCAGCCCAACCCCACCGGACCCACCTGCAGGATGTCCCGTGCGAAGATCGGCAGCAGCGTCACCGCCCCGCCGAGCAGCACCGCGAACAGGTCCAGCGTGATCGCCGCGAGCAACACCGGCGTCTCCCAGAGAAAACGCAGCCCCTCCCCGACCGATTGGATCGTCCTAGAACCCCCTGTACGCCTCGCTACGGGGCGAACACGCACTCGGAGCAGTAATCCCACAAACACGAGTGCCGCGACGCTGTAGAGGGCGTACACCCACGTCGCCCCCCCAAGCAGCGCGATCAAGAACCCGCCCGCCGCCGGTCCCAAGACCGACGAAATCTGTGTCGCGCTGCTGCGCCACTTCACCGCGTTCTCGTACAACTCCTCTGGGATCACCTGCGAGACCAGCGCGGAGTTCGCCGGGTTGTTGAATGCCTGTGCGCTGCCGATCACCATCAGGCACCCGTAAATTAGCACGAGTGGCCCGCGCTGGCTCGACAGCACTGCCAACCCCATTGCCGCAAGCGCGATCACGCTCTGCGTCGTCAGCATGATCCGCTTGCGGTTCGCACGATCCGCCACATGCCCCGCCGGGAGCGAGAGCAGAATCACCGGGATTACCTGTGCCAGCCCTACAAAGCCCAGCACCAGCGCAGACCCCGTCCGGTTGTACAATTCCCACCCAAGCGCGACCGAGAGCATCTGCTGCCCGAACGACGCGAAGCAGACCCCCAGCAAGAGCAGCCGGAAATCCCGCGACCGCAACGCCCGGTACGCATCATGACGGTCTACGATAACCGCGTTCGCCCCGTGGACGGCGGGCGGCACACCCGCATCGTTCGCCGCGTCGTCCGGCAGGGTAGATGCCGGGTCTGTCGTCTGTGTCACACACACTCCCTCGTACACACCTGCGCTGCGAAAGCATGCAAATGCTCCGATGCCTGTGGCGCAAAGACCCCTAACACCTGCAGCAGCACCCTCACGGCGTCTCCCCCGGTTGCGCTGCCCGGTGCGGCGCACTGCCCGCCAGCGCGTCGCCAAGCACCGCGAAGAAATACGCCATCCGGTTCTCTACCCCCGCCCGCTGGTATGTCTTCGCCCGTGCCGCATATACATGCTCGAAGAACAAATCTAAATCTAAGTTCATTTCGCCGCACATTCGCTGTGCACGGGTAATGTTTGCTTGCACATGTGGCATGTCTCCGAATTGCCGCGAGAGGTCGGTGATCAGATTTGCAATCGCGGGATCGGGGGTTGCCCGCTCGGCAGAAGTTATCCACAAGTTATCCACAATTGGTTCTTTCGAAGTATTCGAAGGTCTTGTATTACTGTCTCTTGGATTACCTCTCTTTTGTGGGTCCTCTAAAAGGACTAGGGGGTAGTCCTCCTTGAGGACTAGGGTAGTCTCTTTAGAGGTATAGGGTGTGACTCGGAAGCGCAAGGCGTACGTCGTCGGCAGGTTGCCTTTCGCCGCCGACTGGTTGCGCTGCGAGGTGATGATTCCCTTCTCCGCCAACCCCTTCACCCCCCGCGCACATGCCGACCGCGCCATTCCCGTCCCCTTGTCCAGCACTCGCCCGTCCGCCGTCCGAATCCCCTCCACGAGCTGTGTCAGCGAGATCGTGTCCGATTCCTTCTTGAATCCAAATGTTCGCCGAAATATATACAGCAGCACGCGCAATTCCGCCTCGCTGATGTGCGGCACGATCTCATCGAAAAACTCGTCCGGAATCATCGTGTAACTCGGCACCGAAAATCCCGCGAAATGAAATTGTCCGTTGCCCTCGTCCGCCATCACGCCCTCCTTCGCAACCATCGTAGGAGGTGCGTCAATGTTTACATGCAGACAATAATGACCCCTCGGATCGGTCATTACTCTCCGAGTTGTCATTACGTGGTGACAATGGTGAAACGACAAATAACTCGTACTCCATCAGGTCCGGTCTTTGCCGCCTCAGGTGCCGCTGCGTCGCGTCCGCAACCGCGCAAGTATCTCCTCCCGGTGATCCGCCGCGAATGCGAAGATCTCCTCGTGGACATCAAACTTTCTTATTTCCGTACCGTCTTGCAGATATAACGATGTGATTACGTCTTTGCAGAAATCGTTCACTAGTTCCCACTGCTCACTGTCCATGTAGATCGAATGCCGTTCGCGCTGCCGCTCCCCCGGTGGGCGTCCGAGCGGCTTACCCTGAAACCGCTGCCCCATGGTCGCCAGCCGTTTGCGTCGCTCGTCAGTCAACTGGCACCCCCTTGCCCGCTTTTTCGAGCATGTACTCCGCGAGTTGCATGTAGGTCGCGCAGATCTCCTGCCGGGTCTTTTCCTCGCCCGATGTGTGCGCCCGATACGCGAAGATCGAACACCCCTGTCCCCACGCATCCTGCAACATGCCCCGCATCGGGATGTGAAATGGTGTAACATGCGGGATCAACTCGCGGAAATCTGCCATCACCGACCGTGCCAAATTCGTCGAGCGCACGAGATTCGGTACCACCGCCAGCACATTGATATGGATTCGCAATGCCTTTTCAATCGTCTCGACTTGATACATCAGCAGCTCGAATGCCCGCACCGAAGTCGGCTCTGCCTGTACCGGGATAAGAATATTCTCGGCGGCATTGAGCGCATTATCCGTCAGCGGCCCAAGGTTCGGCGGGCAGTCAATCAACACCCAGTCGTAGTCCGGCTGCATATCGCCGAGCAGCAACCGCAGTTTGTGTTCGCGGTTCTTCGCGCCCCACAATTGCTGCTCCACCACCGTCATCTCGACCGTTGCGGGGATCAAATCGAGTTGGTCCGCCGCCGCCTGCGTCACCAACGATGCCAGCGACGGTGGGTCGCGGTCCACGAGGCAGTTATACAGCGAGGTCTTCGCGCTGTCGTAAATATCCTTGCGCCCGACCCCTTCTGTCAGATGTCCCTGCGGATCGAGATCAATCAACAGCACCTTCTCGCCCGCCGCCGCGAGTGCCGCCCCCGCATTGATCGTCAGCGTCGTCTTGCCGACTCCGCCCTTCTGGTTCGTGACCGCGACCGTCACCGGCATCCGGCATACTCCTCCGCATCGTCCGTACAATCCGCTCACCACACTCCGACATATCATCACCGAATGCGTACGGACAGTCAACCCGCCTGAGTACGGCGACTATATGGAGTCAGAAATTGTGAAGGCGACTATGAGCAGGTACAACGACGTAAAGCACCGTACGAATGCTGCCCGCTCAGACCCCCGCGAGCGCGGGGATAACTTGTTCCGCGAACCGTTGCACCGGCTCGCAATCAATCCAGTCCGGCATCCGCAACACGACATACTGGCACCCGACCCGTGCGTACTCCGCAAATGTGGCGATCAACTCGGCGGCGGTGCCGACCAACGCCCCATTTTCGGGGAGGAACGCCTGTAGACGCGCCCGCTTCGCCGCAACGTCCGCATCGTCCGCGCCGATCACGACCGTCACAAAGACCGACCGTGTAATCTCCTCATACGGTCGCCCCAACCGTTCGCAGTGGTCGTGTAGCCGCCCGAACAGGCGTCCGACGGTCGCCGGGTCGCCGGAGACATTGCAGAACTGGGCATATTGCGCCACCAACCGCAAGGTCACCCGCTCCCCACTGCCGCCAATCATGATCGGCGGGTGCGGGCGTTGGATCGGCGACGGGTTCTCATGCAGTTCATCGAGCCGGTAATACTCCCCCGCAAATTGGGCGGGGTCCTCGGTCCAGAGTGCCAGCACCACGCGCACGGCTTCTTCCAGCCGCTTCATGCGTTCCGGCACTCCCTCGAACTCTCCCCACCCGTACGCCTCGTACTCCCGCTTGTGCCACCCCGCCCCCAGTCCGAGGATCGAACGACCGTGGCTGATGAGATCGAGCGTCGTCGCCATCTTCGTCATCATCGCCGGGTTCCGGTACGGTACGCCAAGCACGAGTTGACCGAGCCGGATGCGCTGCGTGATTGCCGCAATCGCCCCCAGCGTTGTAAAGCATTCCATCGCCGGTTCCGAGTACGGATGCCCCGAATAGCCGCCTTCGTACAGAAAATGATCGTAGACCCAGAGGGAATCGAACGCGCTCGCGTCGGCGGCGGCGGCAACACGGGCGACACCGTCCCACGGATTGCCCGTCGCGCCCGCCAGATACGGGTTAATTTGCAAACCGAACTGCATCACCGCACCTCCGAGTAGCACCATCATCGCCCGCCCCGCGACTGGCGCGGATACGGGCGATGATAGCATACGTACCGGGCAGCATCGCCCCGGTTCGGTCGGTCAGTCCGTCGGTCAGTCCGTCGGCGGGGGCTACCCGACCCGTCGAATCGTCACCACACCGATGCTGCGGTAATCCCCCAGATTGTCTTTTGGCTTCGGTGTCCGGTAGCCCGCAAACACCAGGGTCGCGGTGCTGCCGTCCGCCGAAAACGTCACCGAGGGCGAATAGACCCGCCCCGCGAACCACGGTTGCGGTGCGCCGCTCGCGTCGGTCGTATCCCGCGAGAGCAGCGGGTTCTTCACCCCGTTGACCACCGTCCATGTCAACAAATCTTTCGATTCTGCGTAGCCGATGTAATGGAATGCATCACTGTCGGCATCCGCCAGTGTCCCGCCGGAGTAAAACAGCCCGTAGCGGGCGTCCGCACCGTCCCCGATGCGAATGACCGTCCCGCGTGGCCCGACGAACCGCGTCGTGTCATCGAGCAGCCCCGTCGCCGCCCCGAGATCAGTGAACCGGATGCCGTCCTCCGTCCGGGCAATACGCACCGTCGTCACATCCTCCACCGCGGTCTTGCCGAGCACTTTTTGCAGGTACAACACGGTCAGCGGCGACGCCCCCGGCACGACAGCGAGGATACCGTCCGGGTTCAGCAGCCCTGTCGTCAACACATCCTGCCCCGGCGGTGTCTCATTTGCGGGCAGATCGCCTAGCCCGAGTGGGTGTCCGTCCCCGAACCGGTGCACGATCAACCCCACGCTGTTCTTGCGTCCCGCCGTGCGGTCGAGCGTGTACATGTACTGCACATTCCCGAGCTGCAACATGTACGGATGCCCCTGCCCGTCGTCGTTCCCGTTCACCAAGTCAACCGTCGCGTTCGGTGTGTACCGCAACGCCTCTCCCGTATACATCCACGACCGCCCGCCGTCGTCGGAGTGCGCCGAGACAATCGCCTCCTCGATGCTGCGCGGGCGATAATCGAACAGCCCCTCGATCACGCGGTCATCCCCGTACGTCACCGGGAAATAGTACGGCTGAAACAGTTGCGTGCCGGGGTTCGGCGTGGGATACCCGACCGCCGGGTCAGTCGCGGTCGCCGGTCCCTGTCCGAGTGTCCACGGCCCCCCCGTGATTCGCGCCTGCGTCGGCGTCCCGACCACCTGCCACCGGGCGGCGGGCATCTGCGCCTGTGCCTCTGCCCCTCTCCCCGGCGCGACGACCGCCAGCAGACACCACGCCACCACCGCGCACGATGCCGCGAAGCGTGCCGCAATCTTCCGGTGCCGTTGAGGTTGCGTCAGTTCCATCTCAGTCTCCTTCCGACAAATGTCGCTCAGTCTCGCTCCGGGTAGATCAAGCACCGCTCGGCATCGAGATCAATCCCCGCCTGCTCTCCGCGCTCGTGCCGCTGCTCCGCGAACACCCCCGTCAGTCGCTCCCCGCCCGCCAGTTCCACCACATGTTCATACCCGCGCCCGCTAAACGCCACATCGCGCACTACGCAGCGCACCGCCCCATCGTCGTGCGCCGCAAAGCGCACCGCCGCCGGACGCACCAGCACCCGCACGCCGCTCGCCGGCACGAGCGGCGCGACCGTCCGGGCAACAATCACTGTCTCCCCCACCGCAATTGCCGTCCGCGTCTCCGTCGTTGCCCCCACGACCCTCCCCACGAGTTCCCCCGCCAGCCCCGTCAGCCGCGCCACAAACGGCGTCGCCGGATCCCCGTAGATCGCCTCCGGTGTGCCGAGTTGGACGAGACGACCGTTCTCCAGCACCCCGATCTTGTCTGCGAGCGCGAACGCCTCGGCTTGGTCGTGCGTGATGTACAGCGCGGTCGTCCCCACTTCCCGCACCAGCGTCGCGATCTCGATCCGCATTCGCTCCCGCAGGTTCGAATCGAGGTTCGAGAGCGGCTCATCGAACAACAGCAGATGCGGGCGTGCCACCAATGCCCGCGCCAGCGCGACCCGCTGCTGTTGCCCCCCCGACAGTTCGCTCGGATACCGCCCCCCGAATGCCTCCAGCCCAACCTTGCCGAGCATCTCCCCCGTTCGCGCATCCGCATCGCTCGGCGGGAGCCGCCGCCGTCGCAGCGCATACCGCACATTCTCCCGCGCTGTCATATGCGGCCACAGTGCGTAATCCTGAAAGACCATCGCAAGATCGCGTCGCTCCGGCGACACCTGCGTCTGTCCGTCGTCCACAACCCGCCCCGCGAGGGTGATGCGTCCCGTCGTAATCCGCTCGATTCCCGCCGCACAACGCAGCAGCGTCGTCTTCCCTGACCCCGACGGACCGAGCAACACGACAAACTGCCCCTCCGGGATCGTCAGCGTCACATCGTCGAGCGCGACCGCCGCCCCGAATCGCTTCGTGATCCCCGCGAATTCCACCAGCGGCGCATCGTCAGTCTCTCCCGCCGTCCGGGGTATGGCAGCCGTGGTCGTCATCGCGCCCGCACCCGTTGCCATCCCGCCGGCACTACCAGCCGGTACACACCGAGAACTACCCCGATGACCACCAGCAATGCCCCCACCGCCACCGCAAGCATCGCCGCTCCCGTCGTGTAGTCCGTGTGGTCGAGATGCCGGATGATCCCCACCGCCAGCGGCGGCTCCCCCGGCGGGTTGAGAATCTCCGAAATCGGCAACTCCAACGTAATATGCGTGAATGCCAGCAGCCATGCCCACAGGATGCTTCGCGCCATTAGCGGCAACAATGTGCTTCGTACCGCCTCCGCCTCGCTCGCTCCGTGTACCCGCGCTGCCTCCGTCAACGACCGCTGCATCTGCGCCAGCGGGCCGAGCAACAATCGTGTCGTCGCGGGCAACGACGATGCCACATACGCCATGCCGAGCAGAAAGACCGTCCCGTACAGGCTGAACCCGATCACCCGGAAAATCGGCAGGTTATACGCGAAAATATATCCCGCTGCCAGTACCACCCCCGGCAGCGCGACCGCCCCCAGTAGCGCGAGATCGAGCGCACGCCCCACCGCTCCCGCCCGCCGTTGCGCGATAATCCGCCCGATCGTCACCCCCAGTACCACCGCCACTGTCGCCGTGATCGCCGCCACCTTTGCCGATAGCAGCATCGGCGCGAGTAAATCCCGGCTCGTCAGCGCGGCGCGGTAATTGTCGAGCGTCAACCCGGAGCGCGTAATCGTCCCGCCGATCCCCAATAAAAACGATGCGCTCACCGCCCCGAACAGCGGCACCCCCAACGCAAGCCCGAAAAAGACGAGCATCGCCGCCCACGCCGCCGCCCGCCCGCGCCCTGTCAACGGCGTCGGCATCGCCGGGCGCGTCCTGCCGCTCAACACCGCGAACGACCGCCCTTTCAATGCGCGGTTCTGCACCAGCAGCGCGACGATCATCGCTGACACCAGAAACCACCCGATCACCGACGCCACCGGGAACCGGATCGGGATACTATTGATCGCCCGATAGAGCGTGAATGTTGCCAGCGGGAATCGCGCCCCGTACCCGAGCGTGCTCGCCACCCCGAAATCGCTGATCGCCTCCGCGAACACAATCGCCAGCGCAGACCAGAGCGCGGGAGAGAGAATCGTCATCGCAATCCGCAGCGATTCTCGCGGCGTCGCCCCGTGTACCCGCGCCGCGTCCTCGAACTCCCGTCCCAGTCCCCCAAGCCCCGCCGCAATCGCCAGATACGCGAACGGAATCCCCTTCGTCGTCAAAATCCACACGATCCCGATCGGACCGAAAAACTGGTCGCGCAGCTCCGTCGGGTCTATCCCGATCTGGCTAAATACCCCGTTCCGTACCAGCAGACTTTGCCAACCAAGCGTCGAAAAGTACGACGGCATCAGCAGCAATGCCCAAATCAAAATCGTCCAGACCCCCTGCAACCCGAAGTCTGTCCGCTGCGTCAGCCACGCCAACCCAAGCCCGATCACCAGTGCACACACAGCCGTCGCCACCCCGACTACCAGCGTATTGAGCAGCCCCTGCAAGGTCTGCCCCTGCAACGCCACCCCGAAGTTCCGCAGCGTGAACCATTCCGTTCCCTGCTCGAACAACCGGGGCGAGACCGCCAGCACGAGAAAACAGAGCGTCGGCACCAGCAGCAAGACCCCCAGCAGCAGCCACAATGCCCCCCCTGCGAGGCGTGACGGAAGCCGGACAATCGTCCGGCTCCATTCTCGTGTCGTTGCGGCGCGGTCGTTGCCGTGCGGCGTGTGCGCGTGTACCGCCGCTGCGTCGTCCGGTGCCAGTGCGGGCGCGGCCATTACGCGATATTCTCAGTGAACCACTGGTTGATCTCGTTTACCCGCGCCCCCCATACATACGGGTCTACCGTCTGCGTCGGGATCGTCGCCAATGCGGGCAGCACCGGCAACGGCGTTACACCCGTGATGATCGGGTAATACAGCGAATCGCCGCTCAAGTCCGCCGCCTTCATGATCTCCTGCCCCTTCTGGCTCAGCACAAACTCCGCGAACATCTTCGCCTCGGTCTGTACCTGTGCCGGAGCCTTCGCATCAATCCCGATATTGCTCGGCAATAGCGAGACCTTCGGCAGGTAGATCACCTTCAGCGTCGGTGTCTTCTGGGCGGCAGCAGTCGCCGCGCTGCTCTGCACAATCGCCATCTTGATCTCGCCCGTACCGAGCGCGGCAAGCGTCACTTTGTTCGTCGTGTAGACATGTAGCCCGTTCGTCTTCAGTTTCTTGAAGTAATCCTTGCCCTGATCCACGCCGCCCAGATTCTGCATCTGTCCGGCGACAAACGGGTACGTCGGGCCGGAAATCGCCGGGTTATTCATCCCGGTCATGCCCTTATACTCCGGCTTCAGCAAGTCCTCCCACGTGGCGGGCGGGTTCTTCACGGCTGCGGTGTCGTACACCAATGCCCCCGTCACCGTCGCCCCGGTCGGCACGAAACTCTGCGTCTTCGGCACCAACGATTTGCCGAGATCGTTGTACGGTACATCCGGCGTGTACCCCTTCAGCAATTGCCCCTGCCCGTCGAGCGATGCCATCGCTTCCGCGCCGTCAATCCAGATCATCCCCCACTGCGGGTTGTTCGTCTCCGCCTGCACTTTCGCGAGCAACGGCCCGGTGCTCTCCGCGACGATCTTCGTCGGAATCCCCGTCGTCATCGTGAAGGCGTCCGCCATCGGTTGCGCCGCGCCGTGCGCTGCGTAGATCACCAGCGGCACCGCTGCGCCCGTCAGTTTCGTCGGTCCGCTCCCCGCGCTCGCTGCCGGGGCAGTCGTTGCCGCCGCTGCCGGTGCGGTCGTGCCTGCGGGTGCGCTCGCTGCCGCCGGAGCCGTCGTCGCGGCGGGTGCCGTCGTGGCAACTGCCGGTGCGGTCGTCGCCGCCGCCGTGGGTGCAGTTGTCGTGGCAGCAGCGGGTGCAGCCGTCGTCGGGGCTTTCGTCGCGGCGGGCGCGGCGGTCGGCGCAACGGTCGCGTCGGTCCCCCCGCACGCCGTCACCAGAACCGACAGAAGCAGTGCAACGATGGCGAACCATCGTGCGGACGTGGGCAGCGGGGCGATACGACGGTGCAAGCGAATCATCTGCAATCCCTCCTTACGTTCGATAGCCGCCACACTCTAGGCAACGTCCGTGAAGGGAACATAACCGGAATATAAACCCTTGATGAACACTTCGCCCCGTCCGGCAAAGGACGGGGCGAAGATCACCTAACAAATACCCGCATATCGTACTCAACCAATCCTACGGCCAGTCGGTCTCCCCCGCCTCGATCCGCTCGCGCAATGCCTGCACCGCCCGCATCAACAACTCAAGGTCATACACATACGCATCGGCGTCGTCCGCGTCGGTGAAATCCGGTATGCGGCGGAACCGCTCGAGCAGCATTCGCAGTTCGCCCATCTCCACCGGGCGATTTCCTGCCATCGGGATGGCTGCGGTGGGTGTCGTGCGTCGCGGGCGGGCGGCTTTCGCGGGCTTGGCACGATAAACCGC
>JBBRMX010000059.1:0-15071 GCA_038230615.1 Thermomicrobiales bacterium
CATTTTCCGGGCGGCAACCGGGGCAGATACGCCGATCAACGCCCCGCGCGAAATGCTCGAAGTCTCGCACAGCCTCGGCATATTCCTGATCCTCAAAGCATTCACGGCGGGCTGCACCGCCCTGACCGGCATCGAAGCAATCTCCGATGGCGTCCCTGCGTTTAAAGCACCGGAAGCGAAGAACGCCGCAACAACACTGACATGGATGTGTGCCATCCTCGGTGCGATGTTTATCGGGCTGTCATTTCTCGCGCATCGGTACGGGATCGTCACGCACGACAACGAAACGGTCATCTCGCAACTCGCCCGCACTATCGTGGGTGGCGGCTTTCCATACTACTTCATTCAGACAATGACCGCTCTGATCCTTGTGCTGGCAGCGAACACGAGTTTCGCGGACTTTCCCCGCCTTGCAACATGGCTGGCGAAAGACCGTTATCTGCCCCATCAGTTCCTATTCCGTGGCGACCGCCTCGCATTCAACACGGGTATCTCAGTCCTCGGCGTGCTTGCATCGGTGTTGATTGTCGCCTTCAATGCCGAGACGGATCGCCTCCTTCCGCTCTATGCGGTCGGAGTATTTACGGCATTCACCCTCTCACAATCCGGTATGGTGCGGCACTGGTACAACGAGCACGGTAAAGGGTGGGCGCGGAGTTTCGCCCTCAATTTCGTCGGCGCAGCGAGTACATTATTCGTGCTCATCCTTGTGATCGTCACGAAATTCACCGGCGGTGCATGGGTTGTCTTGGCACTCATGCCGCTGTTTATCGTCGTCTTCCGCGCGATCCACAAGCATTATCTGAGCGTCGAGACTGAAATCGTACTCACGAGCCAAGATGCATCGCAGCCTGCAAAGCGTGTGACAGAGCAAGTCGTAATTGTGCCGATATCGGACATCAATAAGGTGACGCTAAACGCGCTCAATTATGCCCGTACGCTCTCGACGAAAGTTGTCGCGGTGCACGTCACCGACGAAGCAGGGCAGGAAGCGCATATGCAAGCGATGTGGGAGACGTGGGGTGAAGGCGTGAATCTTGTGATTCTCGAATCGCCCTATCGGTCGCTCGCTGCGCCGCTACTCTCATACATTGACCTCGTCCACCGCAAGCGGCCGGGAGCAATGGTAACAGTAATCGTGCCGGAATATGTGCCCGGTCACTGGTGGGCGCAGTTTTTGCACTCGCAGACCGCGTTACGCCTCAAGGCGGCATTGCTCTTCCGCCCCAATACCGTTGTCACGAGTGTTCCATATCACGGGCAGGCAGACTGACCCGCGAACTGCGGAGACGAAAACGGGGGCTTGATTGCCCCCGTTTTCTCTACCACTTTTACTCTTGTGGAAGGAAGGATTCATCGAGCGGCGGGGCAGCTTCGGGATAAAACGGCTCGTAGTTGATCGGATGCCCCGCGTAGTGGCATTCACGGCAGACTTGCTTCTCGCCCTGCCACTGGCACCCGACGCAGTATCCGCCCCGAAAGAGATACGCGAACAAATCTGCGTCCATCGTCGTCAACGGGCGGGCAACTGCCAGCCGCTGGTACTCGGCAATGACGAACGGCTCGACTTCACGCGGCAGGCAATCGGGATATGCGAGCGTGAAGGTGGTTCCGGCAGTGCGATCACGGAGTGCAACCATTGCTCCCGGCGTTGTTTGCGGTGTGCCGACCACCTCGAACACTCCCCACTGCACTCCTGCCATCGCGGAGAGATACTGAAGGAGTTGCGCTTTCTCGATAGTGCGCCCGCCAAAACGCTCAAGGAGCGGGCGTACGCGCTGTACAACTTCTTTCGTTGCAAGGAAAACCATTGTGTCTCTCCCCGGCGATACAGCGCGTCAGGTTCCGGCTTCACGCGCCGCGTGGGAAATGGTGTGCGCCCATATTGCTGCGGTAGAGGTGCTACACCTCTCACCTTGATTGTACACCTGCAAAAGCAATAACACTAGAGAACCGTACGATTTTAACCGTATGGTAAGCAAACCGTCACGTTCTTGTTATTTTTGCACAATCAGGAGCGGGCGAAAGGGATACTTGCCCGCTCCGGCGTTCGCAAAGGTGCTTATGCGTACGCTTCGCGGAGGATTATCTGTGTTGCTTCCGCGATTGCGTTCCAGTCGGCATTTGCCTCTTTGGAGACAGTCACGAAGTCGTTGAGGAACATGAGTGTCCGGACGCCGGGGATTGCGAAAAGTTGCATCGCAATCTCCGCAACTTGGTCACCTTCGCTCACCATGCCGCTGTTGAAATACGAGCGGGTCGTGTCCACAATCGTGCGGTTCAGCACGAACTTTGCGCTGTTCGGGTTCGGTGTTCCCTCAATGTCAATTTCGAGTGGTTCCTGTGTTGCCACGCGATGCATCCTTCCTTGTGTGCTGCGTTATGACGGTACGCACAGAGGATACGGGAAGGGTATGCTGCTGTCGAGAGGGGCAGAGAAGGACGGAGATATTCGGATATGCATAAACCCGTACGGTATCCTCATTAGACCGACAGCATCCTCAGCACCCGCGCATGAAGCGCAGCATCGTTCGCCGCGACGATCCCACCGCGTAACCGGTCATGGGTGCGGCGATAGGTGTACGGCTGTCCGTAGACATTCGTGAGCATGCCACCCGCTTCGTGGACGATCAGATCAGTCGCGCAGAGGTCCCACGGGTACCCGCCGGAGTTCAGTCCGTCCGCCAGCCAGCCGAGGAAGGCATCGAAGCCATTTCCCTCCGGCATCAATGCTTTCGGGCGGAAGCCGAAACCACGGTCGGTGAAGTGTAGCAATGCAGGATCGCCCGTCCAGCGGGGCGACCCATTTACAAGAGTTTTGTAGGTGCTGGGGGTCGTGCCGATCTTGCCCAGTTCGGGAGATGAAGGCGGGGTAAACCGGAGTGTTTCCGTGACGCCGTCTACGGTACGCCGTACGCCTTTGCCTGCAGTAGCGAGGTACAGTTCGTCGTACATCGGGTAGTAGATCGCGCCGACCTGCGGACGCCCGCCAACTTCCAGCCCGACCATCACCGCGAAATGCCGCTCACGCCGCACAAAACTGGCGGTGCCGTCTAGCGGGTCAATGATCCAGCAACGTGCGGGGGCGTCAATCGCGGCGTCGGGCGCGATCTCTTCGGAGAGGATCGCATCTTCGGGGAATGCCATCCGCAATCGCTCGACAATAATCGTGTTCGCGGCGAGGTCGGCATCCGTCACCGGGCTTTTGTCGGCTTTCGTATAGACTTTCGCGCCATGCTCGTAATGTTCGCGGATCGCCGCACCCGCTTCTCGCACCGCAAGGGCAAGTACGGCTTCTTCGTTCGTGATCGTCATTTAGTGCAAACTCCCTCGCGCCGCTACCGGCCACACGACTTCCACCGCGCCATTCCGCATCCCGTACAGCGCGGGGTGCATATTCACGCAGCCACACGCATGATTCGGCACGATCCGCAGGCGGTCGCCCACCGACGGGCGCGGCGTCCCCTGTGCGACTTCGATCACGCCATGCTCCTCGCTCATCCGCATGAGGCGCAACCCCGGCCAATCGAGGACAATGCCGATCCCCTCCCCCTGTTCGGGCGGGTAATCGTTCGTGAATGTCTTCGTGCCGCCATCTACCGTCACAATTCCCGGCAGTGCGGTGCTGACCACTGTAACGAGCACCGAAAGCGCACACTGTTCCAGCGTCGCAATCTGGCGTTTAAGCACATACGACGCATCATTGAACACATACGTTCCCGCGCGGTGTTCGTCCGCCCCCATCTGCGCCGAATACTCTTCCATCCCCGATCCACCGCCGGAAAGCAACCCCATCGGGAGACCAGCACGGTCGAATTCCTCGCGGACGCGGGCAATCTGCTCTACTGCGAATGGACGCGACGGATAGAGCAGAATGCCATCAAACGAGACGCCACGCAGGTCGGTGATCGCTGCGGCGAGCGTGAGCACTTCGTCCACCGTTTGCAGCCCCGCCCGACCGAACCCGGAATCCACCTCGATGAGTAGCCCGACGGTCTGCCCGTTGGTCGCTGCCGCCGCTGCGATACCCTGCGCCGCAGTTGCGGAATCCACCACTGCCCGCACGGTTGCACGGCGGGCGAGATCGAGTAACCGTGCGATTTTGTGCGCTCCGACGGGCGGCACCGCGACGATGACATCATCGAAGCCCACATCCACGAAGACCGCCGCCTCAGTCGTCTTCTGGGCGGTGATCCCCACCGCACCCGCTACCCGCTGCAATGCGGCAATAGCGGGAACCTTATGCGTCTTGATGTGCGGGCGGAGACGAAGACCGTGCGCGTTGCACGCCGCCTGTTGTCGGGCGATATTCGCGTCCATCACCGCAAGGTCAATCACCGGCACCGGGGTATCGAGGTCTTCGAGATGTGCGCCGGTCCAGTTAGTATGCACGGATGTCACGCTCTGCATCGCTCCCTCTCCTTCTCACCGTCAGGATAGCATATCGGCGCGGACAAACTGAAACCGGGCAGCGCAACCGCCCCGCCCGGTTTCCCACATGATCCTGCTATCACCGCCTGTTACGGCGCAGCCCCTGTCCCGCGTGTCGGCGCGATGCTGGTGCCGACCGCCGTTGCGCTCGTGCCACCCGCGACGCCACTATTGGGGCGTTGGGTCGCTGCTCCCGGACCGGGTGTGAAGGTCGGATCAACCGGCGCGGACGGTGCAGCAATACCGGGCGGTGTAGGCGTCGGTGGCATAAAACCAGATGTCGAGAGACCTGCAGTCGGGATGACAAGGCTATTTCCGCCACTCACCGGAATAATGAGGCTGTTCGACGGAAGTGGCTGCTGGTATCGCCACTGGTAATAATGCTGCCCGATATTGCCCATCTCCACACGGTATGCTTCGGCATTCGTCGCGGTGTACGTCAGCACACGCCGCTCGAAAATCTGGATAAGCACGCGGGTCGGTTTACCCGCAACTTTCACACTGGCGAAAAATGGCTCGGAGATCGCGTAGCCAATTGTCGACAATCCTGCCGCTTTGCGATACTCCGCGAAGACACCCGGCACATTGTGCTTCGTTGGGTCGTCGAAGACGGTAATCACCGACGTATCGTCCGCTGCCCCCATGCTGATGTCCCCGGTACCGCTGACTGTCTGCGTCACGCCTTTGCCCGTCTGCGCTGCGGCGGGTTGCGTCAAGGCGGAGACTTTCGTGCTGATCTGCGCGTAGGTCGGTCCCGTGTTGTCTGCATCGCCTGCGATAGAAATATTGGGCGGCGTTTTGACCGTAAACGTCGCGTCGCCCATCTGGATTTGACCTTTGATGATCTCCGTCGCGAGCAAGCCATTCGTGACGCTGCCATCTGCAGCGAGTTCCATGCGCCCTTTATCGAAGTATTGCACCGTGCGCTGACCGCCCGTTGCCTCTTTGTACAACTCCGATTGCTTCTCTTTGGCGGTGGCGAGCGGCCCCCAGAAGTTCGTCGTGATCGCCTCGCCTGCTTTCCATTGCCGTTCGAAGGCGGGATCGCCGAATGCCGAAGCCGCCGTCGTCGGCACTGCTGCGAAGACCGACGCGAGGAGTAACGAAATCCCGATGACCGCCCCCCCGCTCATCCACCAGCGTCGTGTCCGTATGGTGCTCATCCGACCCCTTCCCCAATTGATACAATTGCTGACGATTGATGACGATGATACCGACCCGCCGTACATCACCATAGCCGCGCATACACCGCGCACGATGCCGACGACACTGTACACGCTTCGGTAGTCACTTGGCTACTCTTAGCAGTGGTGTGGCGAATTGGTGGACGGCAGCACGGCACACGCGGTATCGTGATGCAGCGCAAGAGGGTGGTCTATTGTAGGTACTGTGTATCATGTGGGAGGGAACCGATGAAACTACTGACGGTGCGGACAGCGAACGGCACGCGAGCGGCGCGGCTGGACGGCGACAATGTGACCATGCTCGAAGATAGTGATGTCGGCGCGTTGCTGGCGGGCGGCACGGCGCGGATGGATGCAGCGCGTACCGCGACGGGCGAGACCCGCCCTTTTGCGTCGCTCGATCTCGCGCCCGTTGTGCCGCGCCCGCCGAAGGTCATCTGCGTGGGTCAGAACTATATCAAGCACATCGAGGAAATGGGGTCGCAACGCCCCGAATACCCGACGCTTTTCGCCAAGTACACCCGTGCGCTGATCGGCCCGCGTGACGCAATCACGCTGCCCAAAGCATCCACGAATATTGACTGGGAAGCCGAGATTGCCATCGTGATCGGCAAAGAAGCCCGCCACGTCAGCGGCAATGCCGCGATGGATGCAATTGCCGGTTGGACGATCCTCAATGACATCTCGGTGCGCGACTACCAGCGGCGTACCGCGCAGTGGTTGCAGGGCAAGACTTTCGAGGGTACGACACCGCTCGGCCCGGTGATGGTAACACGGGACGAACTCGACGCCTCCGACATTGCGCTTGGCACCGAAGTAGATGGTGTAAAGATGCAGGAATCCCGCACATCGGACCTCCTATTTAAACCGGTAGATATTGTGGCGTATATCAGCCAGATCATCACGCTGGAACCGGGCGACATCATCGCGACCGGCACGCCGTCCGGCGTAGGCGCAGGCCGCACCCCGCAAGTCTGGCTCAAGCCGGGTCAGACCGTCCGCACATACGTCGAGGGGATCGGCGAACTGCTCAACGTTTGCGTCGCAGAATAACAGGCAAATCGCCGATTGCAGCGGGCAAAACGGGCGAAATCTCGTTTTGCCCGCTGCGTGTGAGTTTCCCATCCTCTCCGAACGCGCTACAATAGCAGGTACAGAGGAGCGTCCGTATCGTAAGGGATGGGGTATGAGTACGACATCGCGCAGCAATCAAGCAAAAATCCGCAAGGAAAAGGCAAAAGCGGATGGCGCGTCGAACGCACGGCGCATCCCGATCTCCGCGGGGGGTCTGGATACCCTTCGTGCGGAATACGAGCAACTGACGAAAGTGCGCCGCAAAGAGATTTCTCTCGTGGTGCAGCGGGCGCGTGAAGAAGGCGACCTGCGCGAGAATGCGGGCTATCACGCCGCCCGTGAGGAACAGGGGATGATCGAGGCGCGTATCCGCGAACTCGAATATCTCATTAAGAATTCAGTCGTCTCCGATGATGTCATCGAAGACGACGCAGTGATTCGTGTCGGTTCGACCGTCACCATCGAACTCGACGGCGACGAAATGACCTATACCATCGTCGGGGCGGTGGAAGCGCAACCACGGCAAGGGAAAATCTCTAACGAATCCCCCGTCGGCGCGGCATTGCTCGGTCATAAAGCAGGCGACGATATCGAAATCAAGACCCCCGCATCCATGCTCCGTGCTGTCGTGAAAGAAGTTCACGTCGGCTAATGTAGCAACGAGATAACAGTAACAATAAGGACATGCATGTCCCTTCTTGTTACTGTTATCTTGTTACTTGATACTCTCTGCCGCGTTACTCTCCACGATACGACGCAGCGTGCGAAAGTCCTCCGCCATCCGTTCGTACGGGAACCACGCCAGCACCTTCGGAGACGGATGATAGAGGGGCACGAGCATGCGCCCATTCCACTGGTGTGCCACCCCGCGTGACGGCGTGAGTTTCAGATGGTGTGGGGCAATCCGATGAAGCGCGTCGAGCGCAACCGCACCGAGCGTAGCGACGACCGGCGCATGCACAAGTGCCAGTGTTGCCGCAAGATGATCGCGGCAGTTGCTGAGTTCGGTGCGGGCGGGCGGGCGGTTCGCCCCCGTCGGGCTTTGAGGGTTGCAGAGCGCGGCATTCGTGATAAAAATCTCGTCTCGCGCCCACCCGGTCTCATCAAGCAGCCGCTGAAATGTCCTGCCGGAGAAATCACCGCTGAACGGCACACCCGTTCGCTCTCCCCCGCCGCGTCCCGGTGCCTCCGCGATGAACAGCACGCGGGCATCGAGCCGCCCGTTTGCCCGCGTCAACACGCGCCGCCGCCCCTCCATCGCAGGGCAACGCCTGCACGCTGCCACCGCCGCAATGAGCGCATCGAATGTTTCTTCCGCTTCTTCTCGTTGCGCGAATGTATCCATGCGGGCTAGTGAATCACTCCATATGTGCGCCGCATCAGCCTTGGCGGAGTGCCTGCAACTGGGTGAATAACCGCCGTTCTTCGTCTGTGAGGTCGGTCGGGAGTTGCACGCGCACCGCAACAAGCAGATCGCCGCGCCGCGCCGGTTCGCCCGTGACGTGCGGCATCCCTTTCCCCGCAAGGCGAATTACCCGTTCGCTTTGCGTCTCCGGCGGCACCTTGACGAACAATCGCTTGCCGTCCGGTAGCGGCACCGCGATCTCTCCACCGAGTATCGCCGTATAGAGCGGCACATCAACCGTTGTTCGCACATTTGCGGGGCGGTCGGGGTCGCGGGAAAACCGTGCATCCGGCACGACCCGCAATTCCAGCACAAGATCGCCCGCCGCACCGCCGTTCGTGCCAGCATGTCCTTTCCCCGCAAACCGCAGCCGTTCGCCGTCCTCCGCCCCGACAGGAACAGTGATCGTCATCGGCTCGGCTCGGTTCATGTCGAACGCGATCTGCCGTTCCCCGCCCGTATAGGCATCCGCGAATGAGACTTCCAGCTCTGCGAGCGTGTCGCGCCCCCGTCGTGCGCGGGGCGGGGCATCCGCCGCAGTCGCCGTGCCGCGTCCGCCGAAGCCGAACCCGCCCGTCGCCCGCCCGAACAACGACTCGAAAAAGTCCGAAAAGCCACCCTCGCCGTTGCCGCCCTCATAGTATTCGGTACGGAACCCGCCTGGAAAGTCTTCGGTCGTCGTGCTTCTACGCCCGCTTTGTTGGCTAGCGTAGCGGCGCATGAAATCGTCCATATCGGCGGGGCTGCCGCCGTTATGCTGATACTGCTGCCACGCAGCTCCGTAGCGGTCATACTGCGTGCGTTTTTCGGCGTCGGAGAGCACATCGTGTGCCTCGTTGACGCGCTTGAATTGGTCCTCCGCGCCCGTCTCTTTGTTCACATCCGGATGATATTTCCGCGCCATTTTGCGGTACGCGCTTTTGATCTGTGCTTCGGTCGCATCGCGCCCAACACCGAGCGTCGCGTAGTAATCCTGATATTCCATCCTGCCGCTCCCGTCCCCGGTGTCTGTTCGTTATCGCACAACCTTCGTGCGGAAATAGCATACAACTTGAGTGGGTTTATGTCAAGTTTGTGCGGTTTTCGGTACATTTCGTAGGAGTGGACGGGCGACAAACCACGCCCCGACCGCGAATGCGGCGAGGAGCGCGACCCCCGCGGGCGCAGCGAGCAGGGCAACGAACGCGATCAACGCCGACGCGAAATCTTCCACGAGCGAGGCAAGCGGTACGATCATCCCCGCGATGACATGCACAAGCGGGCGACGATACCGTGTCTTGAGCAGATGCATTCCAAACGCGGTCGCGGCACCGAGTGCGGCGGCAAGCACTCCCGCGAGGAGCGTCTCAGGTTGCACCGCGCCGAGCAGCACGACCGCCCCCGCGACCGGGCGATAAACGGCGGCGAGGCGATCATTGCGAGCATCCAGACGGGGGATTTTATCGAGAATAATCTCCACGGGCAGCAACACGAGCAACACGAGCAACCCCGCCACCGACCCGAGAAACGCAAACGGCCCCGCGAAGGTGACGCGATGCCCGATACGGGACGCAAATGCGAGCATAAGGAGCGGCAGCAGTGCATTCCACCCTGCCGCTCCCGCAAGCGCGATCCCCAGAAGCCACTGCATCCCTTCCCCCGTCCCTTCGTCCGCTCGTCTGTCAGTGCGCCGCTATTGCCGTCGGTGTTTCGTCGCACACCGCGGGAGGTAGTCCCGCGATATTCGTTGTTGGCAAGGTCATCGCATAGCGGTCGCGGGCGATCAACCAGAATGCGAGGGTAATGAGATGGATACGCGGGTAGCCGGTATCTGACTGCACCTGCACCGCCGCATCGTAGGTTTCGAGCCAGCGCGTCGCTTCTGCACGGTCACCTTCAACCACTGCCAGCGCAAACCGGGCGCGATGTTCATGCAGATCGAGTTCCTGCCGCGCCGCGTCGTTCGCGGTACGGACAGGGCTGAGCAGACGGCGCACGCGCCCGTCATGCCCGCCCGCTGCCCACAGCACGATACCGAGTTGCACGCGATGCGAAAGCGTGTTGCCTTTTTGCTTCACCACCGCATCCAGTACCTCGATCAGTGTCGTGAGCCGCTCCCCGCTATCGCCGCCCGCAAGGTACGCATCCGCAACGAGATCGGCATTGTTGCCGACATATTCGTCCGGCAATGCCTCGTATGAGTGTACGCGGTCGTGCAAGCCACGCTGCCACGCCAGCTCGAAATAGGGACCGAGGCGATCTATCGGAAAACCGGCGGCAAGATAGGCGCGGGCAGCATCGCGGCACCGCCACGTCGTGATTTCGTACCGTGCAACATTGAAATTGAGAAAGTCGAGACCGCGCCGTGCCGCATCCAGCGCAGCCACGTCCGTCGGTGAGAGATTTGTCACGCTTGTTCACTCCATTTCCGGCGATGCCGGTACAGGGTCAGGATGTGCATCATTGCGCCACGTCGGTGGGGTCGTCTGCGTCTGCGGGTGGCAATGCGAACAGCGTCATCTGGCATCCCGCCGCTACCGCCAGTAACACCACCGCCACCGCCCAGAGTATTCGCAGATTGAGCGGCGATGCGCTGTAAAACTGGTACGAGGGCAACATCGTCGCCAGCCGTTGCCCGAACCCGCCGAGCCAGTGATTGAGCAGATTGTTGACGCCGTCCGGCTGGTTGTAGAGCCACTGTGGTTGCACGAGCCAGCCGATTGTCCAGACAAATCCCCACATACTTACGATACCGAGCAGTACCGCCGACCCGACCGCGTGATGCTTCGCCGCCCGCTCCCACCACCACGCCAGCGGCAATGCGAGCATCGGCAGTGCAGCCGTCCAGTATCGCGCCGCCGGCCCCCATTCACCCCACCACACGACATACGCGCTGAGGATGAGGGCATATGGTACGAGCGCGAGCAAGATGCCGTCGCCCTCGCGGTGCCGCGACCAGACATACATTACCAACGCAACCGTCGCCAGCAGATAAATAGGTGAGACGATGAACAGACCCCATTGTGCGTCCAAAAGCGACCCGACAAACCCATTGAGGATGCCGGGGGGCGTCGAGAAACCTGCATGGTCGTTCCCGTTCGGGAACGGTAGATGATAGAAGACGAACGAATAGGTCTCGAATGCCATCAGCGACACTGCCGCCGGAACGATCCCCCACAATGACGGTTGCCACGAGACGCGCACATGCCGCCAGAGATAGAGGATGCCAAGCCCGACGACAACGGGCAGAAACCGCGCGTGCAGCCACGGCAGATACCCGACGCATACGCCCGCCAATAGCCATTGCCAGCGCGTGTTTGCGGGCGCAAGGAGGCGACGCATCGCATATATAAGCATCAATGCGCCGGGGATTTCGGGGAAGATCAGAAAGGCATACGTCGCCAGCGGTACACTCCCCATCAGGATCGCAGTGAGGATGAGCGACCGCCGCCGCGCCGCTACCGTCCGCGCCAGCAAGTACACATTTGCCGCCACGCCCGCCGCCAAAAGGTTATAAAACAGCACTACGCCGATGCGCCCGCCCACCACGAACGGTAGCGCGATCATCACCGGGATGCCGAGGCCGTGCTTGGAGTATAATCCCGTGCGATATGTCTTTGAGCCGTGCGGCGGCAGATCGGGGGAGATACCCGGCCACCCCTGCCAGTCCCGTGCCAGCGGATACGTCGGATAGAACCGCAACCAGTCCCGCTGTGCGAAGTTGTTCGTCTCATTAATATCGTGGTCATGGATCAGTGAATATGCCGTCATCAGGTAGAATGGCTCGTCGCCCGTTACAGGATTGAGAAACGTCGTCAGGCGCGGGATACACGCCGCGAAGATGCAGAATGCCACCGCAAATACCGCCCATGCCGTGCGTGTGTCGTCCCGGAACATTGCGACCGCAGGCGGCAAGGCAGTCGTCTTGGTCGTTGCGGTCATCATCGCACCCGCCTTCGCAGTGCGGCGGCATAGAGATCAGACAATGCAGGCATCTGCGCCTCCCATGTCTGTTCGCGCCACGCCCGCGCACGGGCGGCGTCACCGAGCAACCGCGCCCGTTGCGGATCACGAAGCAGCGCAACAACCGCTCCGACGAGTGCGGCATCATCACCGGGCGGCACCAGCACGCCAGTCTCGTTGTGCCGGATCGCACTCGTGTTTTCGCCCACGGCGGTCGCTACCACCGCCTGCCCGACCGCAAGCATATCCAGCGTCTTCACCGAGCATTTCGCCCGGTTGATGAGCGTGTCATCGAACGGCACGAGCGCAACATCCGCCGCCCGCAGATACGCTGGGAGATCATCGAACGGCACGAATCCCACCGGAGCGACCGCATCCCCCATCGCCCGCGCCGCGTGCCGGAACCGTGCTTCTTCGTCGCCAAATGCGCCGCTGACGAGCAGCACGCGCAATTCTGGCACCCGCTCCCGCACACGTGCAACAAGCGACGACGCCCGTTCCGGCGAGATCTCAACAAAGCGTGTATAGAGCAGCAGCGTTGGGTCATACAAGCTAAGCCGGTCGCGCACTACTGCCGCATCACGGGCGGTGTGGGCATCGTCGCGCCATACCGCGCTCCGTGCATCGCTGAGAGCGTTCGGAACATACATCACGCGCTCCGGCGGGATACCGAAGCCCCAGAGTTGCGTTTCCAGTGTCCGGCTGGCAGCAGTGCAGGCGGCAGCACGGCGCGGCAGCGAATGCTCCTGCCATGCGAACAACCGCCGCTGCGCCCATGAGTAGCCGCCGCGCTCATTCCAACCGCCCGTACCTTCCCAATCGTCTGCATCCACCACGAGCGGGATACCGCGCAGCAATTCCGCCGCGAGCCCGCCGTATCCTTTCGGTTTAAACACATGGACGACATCGGGATGCACGGCGCGTACTGCCGCCGCGAGTGCACGGACGATCTGCGGCGTCTGCAATCGTGCCGCGATGGGAATGTTGACGATGCGGACACCACCTGATTCCCATGTCTTCCCCGCGTCCTCCGGGCAATCCCACGGCGGCACGATAAGCGTCACCTGATGCCCCCGCGCCGCGAAGGCCTGCCCCATCGGCAATGCGCGGGCGGACATCGTCGCTTTCGGGCGCATTCCAAACCCGCCGAGCAGTACGACGCGCAAGGATGCACCGGGCATCGGGTTCACAGTCGTGGGAATGGGCGGCGCGAGTGTAACAGTCATGCGGCGATGATACCACGCAGGCGCGACGGGCGACGCCCATTGCCCCGCATCTCAGCGCGAAAGTGGCGCATCGCCCCGCACGAACCGCCGCCCAATGATCGTGACGACCGACCCCGTCCCCTCCAAGGGCGGCAAGGGATACGCACCCACCGCCCGCCCGATCAGACGGATCGTCTCGCCCGGTTGGAGCGTCATTACCTCCGGCGACACCGGAAAACTGACATGGGCAGCGTATGCGGCATTCGGCGGCACCGCGATGTAAAACGCGAGCGTCGCACCTTCCGGCACGGGGGCAGTCAGTACGACCGCCGCGATGTCTACCTCCGCGCCGCCCGCACTCACAGTCGCTACCGCGCCGCTGCCCGCCGGCCAATTTGCTGTCCGCAGAGTGCCAGCAGGATACATCGGATCGCGGGGATCAGTGGTCGGCGTCGGATAGCGTGCGGGGGCGGCAGCACGCGGCATGACATAGGGCGTCACGGTCGTCGTCGCAGTCGGGACGACGGTGCTGGTTGGGGCGGGCGGCACGGTGGTTGGCTCCGGCATCCCGATGCACGCCACGAGCGCAACGACACACACACCAGCAATCACTACGCCAAGCCCACGCCGCATCGTTCGTCTCCTCCGTATACACGCTCTGCCGCGTCCCGATGATACCAGCAATTCCACGCTAAAAAGACGCCGCCGGAAATAGTTCCGGCGGCGTTTGCAGCATAGGATAGCGCGGCACATTACCGGCGGTGTTCGACCGCCCGGATAACCCCGACAAGCTTGCCCTGTACCTCGACATTGGTCGCGTCGGTGTAGATCGGCTGCATTGTGACATTGGCGGGCTGCAATCGTACCCGGCTCCCCTCGCGGTAGAACTTTTTCAGTGTCGTCTCGCGCTCATCCTTCAGCCAGACCGCAACAGTTTCACCGTTGTCGGCGGTGAGTTGCGGCTTAAGCACAACAATGTCGCCGTCGTTGATAAGCGCGTCCACCATCGAATGCCCCTGTACGCGCAGTGCGTACAATCCATCGGTGGTATGCGGCAACATGGAGGTGGGCATCGGGACGGTCTCAGCGAATTCCCCCGCCGTTGACTCCTCCGGCACTTCAATCGGCACACCAGCGGCGATGCGCCCGACGACAGGTATATTGATGAAGTTGACCGGGACGATGTTGACCGGCTCTTTGCCGATCCGCACGAGTTCGATACCACGCGAGATGTGGCGGTTGCGGCGGATGAAGTTCCGCTCCTCGAGCGCGTTCAGGTTGTAATCCACAACGCTGGTGGAGGAGATGTCGAGGTCTTTCTGGATTTCACGGATCGTCGGCGGGTATGCGTTGTCTTTTAGGAACCCCTCGATAAAATCGAGGATTTGCTCTTGCCGCCGCGAGAGACTTTTCGCCTTTTTTACTGCTGCCATCTGATAGTACCTCCCGGTCGGTGCGCCGCTGCATGTCCATACACGCAAGCCGGAGTGGTATCACCCCGGTGTTCTCTCCTCAGTGTAAATGGAACGCCTGTTCGTGTCAAGCACACCTGTTCGCGTGAACGTACAATTTGTATGTGAGGGGGCGATGAAATGCACACCGCACCGCAGTATCTCGCATACAATAGCGGGACGCGGGGAGAGCGCGAACTCTCCCCGCGCAGTGTCGCGCACATATGTGGGAGGGCGTCCGTGCATCTTGGGTCTTGGCTGCCGCCGCGTATGTATCGGTGGAACTTCACGGTGATGGGGCTTGATCTCAGCCTATTCGTCTTCGCGCTCAGTTTCGCTTCCGCGTACGGCGTGCTGCCGCTGTTTGTGCAGCATCTCA
>JBBRMX010000060.1:0-15053 GCA_038230615.1 Thermomicrobiales bacterium
ATACGGCGACCGCGACGACGACGACGACGAATACCGATGCACGTGCCACGCAGGGCGTCGAGAGCCTGAGCGGGAGCGGGCGCACCATGCGGGCATTGGTGCGGCGATTTTTTGCCGAGGAGCAGTGGCGGCGACCGGGCTACACCGCACGACGCTTCTGGGGTGATGTGAACCCCTTCGCTCGCTCCATGGAAGATGTGTGGGAGTACGCAGCGAGCGATGCCGACTACGCCGCGCACATGGTCAACGGCTCGCCGGACGAAGCGACGCTGCGGCGCACAGGCGCGAAGATGGCGGCGCGGCTGATCGAAGCGATGCAGATCACGCCCGATCATGTGGTGCTCGATCTCGGTCCCGGCGTGGCGCGGGTCGGTCGGGAACTCGCGCCGTATGTCCGGCGGTGGGTCGGTGCGGACATCTCGCGCAAGATGCTCGACCACGCCGCCCACCGGATGCGCCATTTGCCGAACGCGACCTTCGTTCCGCTCTCCGGCGACGGATCGTTGCCCTTCCCCGATGCATCGTTCGACCGGGCGTATGTGCATCTCGTCCTCTTTCATATGGACAAGCAGGAAGTGTGGCGGTACATCGGGGAATTGGGGCGCGTTCTCAAACCGGGGGGCATCGTCTACGCCGACACATGGAATCTCGAACACCCGGACGGCTGGCAACGGTGGCTGGCGGAAGTGCGGCACTACGAGGGCAGATCGCGCCCCGTCCACCAGAACCGTTGGAGTACCGCAGCGGAACTCCGCACCTACGCCACCCATGCGGGGATGGAGACGCTGGCGTGCCTCGCGGATTCGTGCTGGCTGCAATTGCTCGCCGCCCGCCCGTACGCGGACGGGTCGCTGCCCACCCTCGGCGATCTCTCCGCCCTGCCGCCCCCGCCGGGGCTGTGGTATTACGCAGATTGAACACCTTGCGGGATGCCCTGACGACACGACAGCGTGCGCTGCTCGGCGGCACCGCCCTCATCGGCGCAGCGGCGGGGGTCTACGCGACCAGCATCGAACCGCGCTGGTTGCAAGTGACGCGGCACTATGTCTCAATGCCCAACTTGCCGGAGGAATGGGACGGGGTGCGGATCGCGCACCTCACCGATTTTCATTTCGGGTCGCGTTCATTGTCGTATGAGACGATTCACGCTGCCGTGACGCAGGCGGTGGCGTTCGCGCCCGATCTCGTCGCGCTGACGGGCGACTTCTCCGACCGTGGCGACCGCGTGCCGCTCGACGCCCTCGCGCCGCTCGTTGCCGCCGCGCCAACCTTCGCAGTCCCCGGCAACCACGATTACTTCAGCAGTTATGCGGGCGCGGACGCGGTCATGGCCGACCTCACGGCGATGGAGATCACGGTGCTTCGCAACGACCTCACCGCGTTCGCGCATCGCGGCGTTGCGGGGGCAATCGTGGGCTTTGATGACGATTTGCGCGGTCCCGGTGCGGATATCGAAACACTCGTGGCGCGGCTGCGCGGGCATGGCCCTACCCTGGCCCTCGCGCACGAGCCGGATGTGGCGGCGCGGTTTCCGCACGGCTGGGCGGGGCTGACGCTGGCGGGGCATACACACGGGGCACAGGTGCGCCTCTCGCCGCTGCGCGATATTGATTGGGTGTCGCTGCGGCTGACCGACATGCATTCCGCCTATCTACGCGGTTGGTATACCGTCAACGGCAACCGGCTGTACGTCAATCACGGCATCGGCACGACGAAATTTTCCGTCCGCTTCGCCGCCCGCCCCGAACTGGCACTGTTCACCCTGACGCACACATCGTGATTGTGATGTGAGGTGTTGTCTTGCCCGCGCCGCGCACACCGTGCGACACTGGCAGGAACGACACACCCGGCACAATGCAGACCAGCACAAGGGGGATGACTACGATGACCGCCACCACGACCATGACGGCAGAGGCCGTCAAAGACCGCGTGAGAGAAGCGATTTTCGCCGCACGGGAGCGCATCTACGCGATCGGGGATGCGATCTACGCCGACCCCGAACTTGGGTTTAAGGAGTTTCGCACCGCGAAGCGTGTCGCGGACTACTTCACCAATCTCGATCTGCACTACCGCGACGGTCTCGGCATCACGGGCGTGAAGGCGGTCTTCGATACGGGGCGTCCCGGTCCCTCACTCTGCATCATGGGGGAACTCGACAGCATTCTTGTCGCAGACCATCCGGATGCAAACACCGACACCGGCGCGGCACACTGCTGCGGGCATAATTGCCAGATCGCGGGGATGCTCGGCGCGGCGACGGGCATTATCGAGAGCGGCGCATTCGAGCATCTCTCGGGCAAAATCGTGTTTCTTGCCGTGCCTGCGGAAGAATATGTCGAATTGGACTATCGCTCCCGCCTGAAGCGCGAGGGGAAGATCGAATTCCTCGGCGGTAAGAGCGAGTTGGTTGCGCTCGGTGAATTCGACGATGTGGATATGGCGATCATGATGCACAGCGGTTCGCAGGATCGCAAGACGACGAAATTTACTCTTGCGGGGACGAGCAATGGCTTCGTCGGCAAACTGATCCGTTACGGTGGCAAGCCTGCCCACGCCGCCGGTGCGCCCGACCGCGCCGTGAATGCCCTCAATGCGGCGATGCTCGGCATGGCGGCGATCCACGCCAACCGCGAAACCTTCGCGGACGATGACAGCATCCGCGTCCACCCGATCATCACACGGGGCGGTGACCTCGTGAATGTAGTGCCGTCCGATGTGCGGATGGAGACGTACGTGCGCGGCAAGACGATGCCCGCCGTCGTCCGCGCCGCTAAGAAGGTGGATCGCGCTCTACGCGCGGGGGCAATGGCAGTCGGCGCACAGGTGGAGATTACCACTATCCCCGGCTACCTCCCGCAGGTCAATGACCCGACGATGAACGCGTTCTTCAAGGCGAATGTGCTGCGGTATTTCGACGCAGACGCGATTGACCAGAACGGGCATCAGGCGGGCAGTTCGGATGTGGGCGACTTGCAGCACATCATGCCGATGATCCAGCCGAGCATGAACGGCAGCCGGGGAACCTTCCACGGCAACGACTACGCCATCGCGGACAAGGAGATTTCGTATCTCTGGAACGCGGTGCTGATGGCGCAGATCGCGGTGGATTTGCTCTACGGTGATGCCGCTGCCGGCACGGACCTGCTGGCGAATTACACCCCGCTGATGACGCACGCGGAGTATCTCGCCTTCATGCGTGAGATGAGCAACACCGAGATATTCGGCGAGGTGGAAGTGCTATAATCCGCAACAGGATACGCACGGAGCCGCTTCGTCAATACATGCGGGGCGGTTGCCGCTTTCTCGCTGCAAGGGTATTCATCCCGATGGTGAGCAGTGAGCGATGGCACGCGACGTGCACGGTATGAGGCAATGAAGAGAGACGCGACGGGAACAATACACGCGCAGAGATTCGAGAATCTCGGGGTGCGGCAGCGCATCGCGCTTGTGCTCACGTTCGCGCTCATCGTGCATCAACTCGTCATGTCCCTGCCCGCCATGCATTTTCATATCATGCCGATGCTCGCCACGACGGGCGCAGCGACACCCTCCATACAAAACGGCGACCAGATGGAGGCCGTCCATGCCCCCGCACCGTCTGCCTCGGCGCAGGATGGATGCAACATGCCGTACCCTCCGGCAGAAATGCGGGCGTGTGCGGCGGCTGAGGCAGTATTCTCCCGCCCACCGATTATCTTCTTCTTTGCCCTTGCGCTCCTCGCGCTCGTTGCGGCAATCACGATCCCGGCGAACCGTGCGATGCATTTCGTTGATGATCGTCATTGGCCCCCCGACCGTTATCGCGCGTTCCTTCAAGTATTCATCTGCTGAGAGCCGGGGAACCCCATCACGGGGCCGGATGTCGTGCTGCACAGGCATGGCATCGTATCTCGACACGCAGATTGAAAACCTTGAAAGGGACTTGACGATGCAACACCGAATTCCTCGTACACCCCGCACACCCCGCACATGGATGTTCAGCCTCGGCACCCTCCTTCTTCTCACGACGCTCCTCTCCGCATGTGGCGGTACGAAATCTACCGACAGTGCTGGCGGCATGAATGGCATGAACCACGGTAGCACGGGTTCATCCATGACTATGCCGGTTGCGACCGGCCCGGTAGACCAGCAATTCATTGACATGATGGTGCCGCACCATCAAGCCGCCGTAGAGATGGCGAAGACTGCCCAGATGCGCGGCGAACACGCCGAGATCAAGACACTTGCGGGCAACATCATCGGATCGCAGAGCACCGAAATCGGGCAGATGCAGCAGTGGCGTAAGATGTGGTACGGCAGCGACGCGACCCCGCCAATGGACAAAATGCCGATGATGTCGGGAATGCCCGACAGCGACATGACCGCCATGTCGCACATGATGACGGACATGGCGAACTTGAAGACGGCGATGCCGTTCGACAAGGCATTCATGATGGCGATGATCCCCCACCACCAGAGCGCGATTGACGCTGCCAAGATCGCCCAGCAGCAGGCGACGAAGCCAGAAACCAAGACGCTTGCGGGCAGCATTATTGCTGACCAGCAAAAAGAACTCGATCAGATGCAGCAGTGGATGAAGCAGTGGTATCCGTAATTCCCCGCTAGCACAGTTCGTGTGGCACGCATCGCCACTGTGCGGCGCGTGCCGCCCGTTCCCATTCCGTAGTGGCAAGACTGCACATCCTGCCGGATATGCGGTAGGTAGCGTACTTTCTTCGGCGGCGGACACGCCATTCATTGAACGACAATGCATCGCAGCGGGGAGAGAGAACACACGTGACACATTCCAAACGCGAACAAGCGGAAAGTCGGCGGGCGCGGCGGGTACTGATGGAGCAACGGCAACATCGCCATCGCCGCATCCGGCAACTCGTCGTGTTCGTTGGGATACCGTTGCTCGCGCTGGCGGGAATTGCCCTGCTGGTGTTCATGAATCGGGGGTCGGCGGGGCCGGGGGAGTCGTTCGCCATCCAAGGGCGGCAACACATCCCGGTGGGAGCGACACACGATGCGTACAATTCCTCCCCGCCCACGTCCGGCTGGCACTATGCGGATCAGGTCGCGCCGTGGGGGGTTTCCGCCTCCCCGATTGCGAACGAGATACAGGTCCACAATCTCGAACACGGCGGCATCGTCATTCAGTATAAGGATACAGGCGACGCGGTATTGATCGGGCAACTGACCGCGCTGGCGCGGTCATACCCGACCAAGATCGTCCTCGCGCCGTACACTGGAATGCCCGCCCGCATTGCGCTAACAGCATGGGGTCGCAGGCAAACCTTTGAGCAATACGATGAGGCGGCGATACGGGCATTCATCACGGCATATATCAACAAAGGCCCGGAAGATGTCCCATAGCGCAGGCATTATGCAGATCCCCTCGCGTCTTGCACGCACCGAGCGGGGTGGCGATCTGTACCCCGATGTTGCATAGAACACAGAGGTATCGGCTATTTTTTTGCAAGTACGCCTGTTGATGGCAATAGTCGAAGACTGTCCCCGTTGGGGATACCAACGAGACGTTCAGCGGTTCCCCCTATTGCCCGATCACCTGCCCTCTGTCTTCCATTACGGTGTACGCATTGTTCTGGCGGAGGATGCAGCGGAAGCCGAGATGATTTGTCGAGGAGTCCACCGCCTGCGGCGAACGCGCCGCCGGACGATAACGCAGGCAGTAGTTCGGCGCACATAAGTGCGACCCGCCCTTGATGACCTTGCGCGGGATCGGGACGGCGGGGGTCGTGGGGTCGTAACTTTCCTCCAACTGCCCACCGCGCGGATTGACGGGCGCACAACAGGGATGCGCCGCCGCGTCCGAGTGGCGCGAGAGCCACCAGTCCGCCGTCCATTCCCACACATTGCCCGCCATATCGTGCAACCCGTACCCGTTTACGGGAAAGGAACCGACGGGCGAGGTGCCCTCGTAGCCGTCCTCGGCGGTGTTTTGCCACGGAAATTGCCCCTGCCATGTATTCGCCATCATCGTGCCGCCGGGGGCGAATGTGTCGCCCCAGACGTATATCGCCCCGTCCAAGCCGCCCCGCGCTGCCCGCTCCCACTCCGCTTCAGTCGGCAATTCCTTGCCTGCCCATGCCGCATACGCCGCTGCGTCCTCGTGTGCGACATGGACGACGGGATGCTGCGCCTTGCCGGAGATGCTGCTTCCCGGTCCCTGCGGGTGTCGCCAATCTGCTCCCGGCACGAATGCCCACCAGTTGCGGTAGTCACGCAGATCTACCGGGCCGAGGCTCTTGTGAAAAACGAGCGAACCGGGAACGAGCAATTCCGGCACGGCATCGGGGTAACTGGCGGGGTCGAGTGGGCGTTCCGCCACCGTCACATACCCCGTCCCTGCGACGAAGCGGCGAAACTGCACATTTGTCACCGGGTGTGTCTCCATCCAGAAGCCGGAGACGCGAACCGTATGCGCGGGTGCCTCTTCGGGGTAATGCTCGTCCGACCCCATACGGAAGTCGCCCCCCGGCACCCATATCATACCCAACTGCGGCGCGGGCGATGCAGCGGGTGTGTTCCGCGCCGCGCCGCCATCGCGGGTTTCCGTCGCCTGTGCCGCGTGCGATTGTTTCGCCATTGCATTTCCTCCGCGCGTGAACTGCTGTGCGGCACGGTGCAGCTACGATACGAGCGCGGGAACCGGCTGGTCCTCCACCGTTCGCAGCGGCACACCTGCCCCCTTGACAAGATCGGCGAGCCGCGTCGAAAGTTGACCGAGTAGCATTGGGCTGGCTGTCCCCGCGCTATTCTGCAACTCGTCCGGGTCTTTTGTCAGGTCATACAGTTCGCGCTCGTTCGTTGCGTACTCGATATA
Organism: Thermomicrobiales bacterium; assembly: GCA_038230615.1. Classification (GTDB taxonomy): domain Bacteria; phylum Chloroflexota; class Chloroflexia; order Thermomicrobiales; family JALYUS01; genus JBBRMX01. The sequence continues at coordinate 6,830 of JBBRMX010000060.1, forward strand.
GACGTACTGCTGCGTCCGCATTCCATGGAACTCCGGGATGCCGCCCTTGCCGGTTTTCATCTTCGCGGCATGCGTTGTCTTTCCCGGATGCCGTGCCGTGCGACCGCCTTCGGTATAATGCTCGATCAGGTACGCCGTGCGCCATGCCGGGCCCGCGCCATTGGCGAGCAGGGGAGCAAACGAGCGACCGTCCACGAAGTCCGGCACCGCCGCACCCGCCCACGCCGCGAAGGTTGGGGCATAGTCCACATTGCCGACAAGGGCGTCCACCGCCCGACCCGCTGCCACGCCGGGACCGCGTACGATCAGCGGCACGCGGATATCTTCCTCGTAGGGGGCTTGCTTGCCCGCGACCTCGCGGTGCTGCCCGAGATGGAACCCGTTGTCGGACGAGAAGACAATATAGGTGTTCTCAAGCGCACCCGCCGTCTGCAACGTCGTGACGACGCGCTCCACGAGATCATCCACCGATTGGAGCGTTTGGATACGCTTGCGAAAGAGTTCGTCATCCGCTGCCTGCCTCTTTTCGTCGAGGAGCGGCAACCCCTGCACCCACTGCGGCTTATCGCGCACATCTGCCTCGTTGTAGGAGGGAGAGCGGGGTGCCTTTGCATCGGGGAAGGCGTTCGCATAGCGGGGGGCGGGCGTCGCGGGATTGTGCGGGGCGAATGTGGCGATATACAAGAAGAAGGGCTGCGTACCGCTTGCCGCCCGCGTCACGAAGTCTGCTGCTTTGCCCGCAAGCACATCGGTGAGGTAGTCCTCCGGCTTGTTGCCGTACTGCACGATTTTGCCGTTCTCGTTCAGGCGGTAGTTGAACTCCGGGTAGCCGTCGTCGCTGCCGTACCACTCGTTCCAGCCGGGGGGAACCGTTGTGTCGTCCTTACGGTAGCCGTTGAGGTACTTGCCCATCTGCCCGGTATGGTACCCCGCCGCTTGCAGCCACGTCGCCACGGTGGACTGTTCGAGACCGAGGGCATGTACCCGCGCATAGCCGCCGTTCGTGCCGCCGTTCGTCAATACCTGCGTGTTGTGTGCATACTGTCCGCGCAGGAAGGTCGTGCGCGATGGGCAACACAGCGAGACATTCAGGAAGAAATTGGAGAAACTCGTTCCCTGATCGGTCAGGAGCGACTTCACCTTTGGCATAAACGACATGGATGCGGTGTCGAGATCGTCCGTGTTGATGAAGACGATGTTCGGGCGATTCCCACTCGCAGGTGCGTCCGATGACACGGGCGATGGCCCCTGCATTACGGACGCTGCTGCGGTGACACCACGAGAAGTAAGGCTGAGTGCCGCCGCAGCCGTTCCCATGCGCAAAAAAGCACGCCTGCCAACTCGTCGTGCGGAGAGATTATCGTGCCTGTTCATATCTGGCCCCTTTCATCTGCGAACGATTCTACGTCACGTTCACGCCATATGGGTGCATGAACCGTTTGGTTCTCTTATTCGCACGGAACCGGAGGAACAATCGTTTCATGCGTAAAACAGTTGTAAAAACTTCGCGGGTTCAGCAAGACAGATATGCGCGAAGCCCACGTAGACAAAATCCCCTCCCGACAAGCAGAAGGGGATTCGCGGTACACGGTACCGGCGGTTATTTCGCCAGTTCGCGCACTTTCGCGGCGATGGCGGCGGCGTCAATCGCCTGATCCGCAAGCAGTTCGGCGGGCTTGCCGGTGTGCGGGGTCTTCAGCACGGCCATTTTATGCACCGAAACTGCCGGGTCGGTGGCGAAGATATTGAGCACCGCGTCACCGATGCCGCCCTCGAACCAGTGATCTTCCACTACGATGACGGTGTTGTTGGTGGCGTGCGCCGCCGCCGCGATTACCTCCGCACCGATAGGCTTGACACTGTAGGCGTCCACCACGCGGATGTTGACGCCCTCACCTGCAAGCAAGGTGTGCGCCTTGACCGCCTCCGCCAGCGTGATACCCGCACCAACGACGGTCACGACATCGCTGTCCGACTGCTTGACGACTTTCGCGCCGCCGAGAGGGAATTCCTCATCGTTCGCGTAGATCACGGGGGTATCGGCGCGGGTCGTCTGCATGTACACGATACCGTCGGTCTGCGCCGCGACCGTGAGCAGTTTTTCTGTCGCCACTGCGTCGGCAGGGTAGACAATCGTGCTCCCGTGGACGGCACGGAACATGGCGATTTCTTCCAAGCCCATCTGCGACGCGCCATCCTCGCCGATGGAGACGCCCGCGTGCGACCCGGTGCAGACGATATTCGCCTCCGAGAGTGCCGCCATGCGAATCTGGTCGAAGGCGCGGGTGTAGAACGCTGCGAAGGTCGAGCAGAACGGACGCTTCTTCATGCGTGACAGCCCCGCCGCGACGCCGACCATGTTTTGTTCCGCGATGAACATCTCAAAGAAGTGGTCAGGGTGCGCCTTCTGGAAGATTTCTGCGAAGGTGCTGTTTTTCACATCGCCGTCCAAGCCGACGACATGTGCATTGGCGTCGCCCAGTTTCTTCAGGGCGGTGCCGTAGGCGCGGCGGGTGGCGATCATTTGCCCCATCTCGTAGGCGGGAGCGGCGGGGGCGGTAAAGGTGGGGGTTGCGTCCGCCATCGCTGCGGGCTGCTTGACGCCGCCGCGCAATTCTTGATTGACGGGGCCAAGTTCTTCCAGCGCGATCTTGAGTTCTTTTTCCGGCAATGCCTTGCCGTGCCAGCCGGGATTGTCCGCGATGCTCGGTGCGCCCTTGCCCTTGATCGTGTTCGCCACAATGCAGATGGGCTTGTCCGTGACGGTCTTCGCCTCATCGAATGCGCGGCAGATCGCGTTCATGTCGTGACCGTCCACGACGATGGTGTGCCAGCCGAATGCTTTGGCGCGGGCTTCGTACAGGTCCATGTTGTGCTCGAAGGCGGTCGGCTGGCTCTGCCCCAAGCGGTTGATGTCCAAAATAGCGACAAGGTTGTTGAGTTTGTAGTACCCGGCAATGCTCATCGCTTCCCAGACGCTGCCCTCGGCGAGTTCGCCGTCGCCCATCAGGACATACACAGTATAGTCGAGGTGGTCGAGATACTTGCCGTTGATCGCCTCGCCGACACCGATTGCCAACCCCTGACCGAGCGAACCCGTCGCCGCTTCCACCCACGGCAAGCGCGAAGTCGGATGCCCCTCAAGGCGGCTACCGAACTGCCGCAGCGTCATCAACTCGTCCTCGCTCACCGCTCCCGCAACGGTATACAGCGAATATAGGAGCGGCGATGCATGGCCCTTCGAGAAGATGACGCGGTCGTTGTTCGGCTGCCGCGCCTGCTCGAAGTTGTAGCGCATTTCGCGGAAGAAGACCGCCGTCATCAGATCAGCGGCGGACATGGACGAGGTCGGATGCCCCGATCCCGCCTTCGAGGTGCTGACCATGCTGTAATACCGCACGAGCCGTGCAAGGTCGTCCAGTTCGTCTACCGTCGGCGCGTTCGTCGCGGTCATTGTCGCCATGTATCCCTCCATTGCGTCATCGCAGCGGCACGGAGCGGACACCCGCCCCACGTTTCATTCTATTGTGCCACAACCCCCCTCTTTCGCGCTGTGATACGCTGACGGAAGAATGATTTCCGTATGAGTACCGCAATGACATCGCACTGTGAACGAGATATTTCGCGAGATATATCCACAATGTCACCGTTGCTCTCGACAAGTGTACGTTCACTGTGTATAATCCGCATCACCCCACATGCGATGGGGTGGATGGTTGGCGCGTGCGGGGGTGGGGCAAATGGCGATGATGCCGACGATGCAGCCGGGTCAATTGTGGCACGCGGTGCAGGAAGATTTACAGAGCCGCACCTCCCGCGCCAACTACGAAACGTGGCTTCGCAGCACGAGCGTTGCGGAGTACGACCCCGACCATGCCCGCCTCGTGGTCGCCGCCCCGAACACCTTCGTGATGGAGCAATTGCGCCGCCGCTTCCACGGGCATATTGTCCGCTCATTGCGGGGGATTCTTGGCTACGAGGTAGATGTATCGTTCATGGTCGTCGGGCAGGAAGACGGTGCCGCGCTCTCCGCCGGAACCGCAGCACAGACGATGCAACCAATGACGTTGCCGTACGATGCGCCGCCGCACGCTGCCCCCGTGCCATACACAACCTCGGTACCACCGATTATGCCGCCCGCGCAATCGAAGTCCGCGCCGCGCCCGTCCACCTATGGGTATCAGCAGCAGGAACTCGCGCCGACGCCCGCGCACGGGCTGAACCCGCGTTATACCTTCGACAATCTCATCACGGGCGGGTTCAACCGCATGGCGGCGGCGGCGGCGGCAAGCGTCGCAGAGAATCCGGGGCGCAATTACAACCCGCTTTTCATCTACGGCGGGGTGGGTCTCGGTAAGACGCATATTCTGCACGCCATCGGGCATAAAGCGATGGAATCGGTGCCGGGATGCCGCGTGCTCTATGTCTCGTCCGAGACCTTCACGAACGAACTCATCAACGCGATCCGCGAGGGGCGCAACGAGGAGTTTCGGAACCGCTACCGCACGATTGATGTGCTGCTGATTGACGACATCCAGTTCATTGCGGGCAAAGAGAGCACACAGGAAGAATTTTTCCACACCTTCAATGCGCTGGTGCTGAAGGGGAAGCATGTCATCATGACTTCCGACCGCCACCCAAAAGTGATGGTGACACTGGATGACCGCCTGCGTTCGCGTTTCGAAGGGGGGCTGACTGCCGATGTGCAGCCGCCGGACTTGGAATCACGCATGGCGATCCTGCGGGAACGCGCCGAGCAGATCGGGATGCATGTACCGAGCGAGGTAGTGGATTACGTCTCGCACAAAATTCAGAGCAATGTGCGCGAACTGGAAGGCGCACTGAACAAGATCATCATGATGGCGCAGATGAACGGTGCCTCGATCTCGATGGATATCGCAACCCAAGCCCTGAACGATGCCGCCCTTACGCAACGCCGCCGCCTGATCACGCCTGCCCGGATCGTAGAGGTCGTGGCGAAGTTCTACAATTGCTCCGAGAAGGAGATGCGCGGGCGCGGGCGGTCGAAGGATATCGTGCTGCCCCGGCAGGTGGCGATGTACATCATGCGGCAGGAGACCGACCGCTCGCTTGCGGATGTCGGCACCGAACTCGGCGGGCGCGACCACACCACTGTCATCCACGGCAGCGAGAAAATCGCGCAGGAGATCGAGTCGAACGACCAGTTCCGCCGTGAGGTGCTGACAATCCGCGAACTGCTCTACGCGGACTAATCCGCACTCCGCCTCCTTTGCCCATAATGCCACGGATAGAGTCGTACCGCGCCCCTGCTGAGATGGGCGCGGCGTGGTTCGTTCATCGCACAGAAAAGGAGACCCCCGAAGGAGCCTCCTAGAGAGAGAACCCGCGCTGCGTGCCGGCGCAATGCGGGATGCGTTACGGTGTGCGGATCAGCATTCAGAATAGCCACAGGCGTGGCACTTCTTGCAGCCTTCCTCGAAGACATACGCGGTGCTGCCGCAATTCGGGCAGATATTGCCGGAGGGACGGGCAGCGGGCGCAGCGGCGGTAGTTGTGGCGACGCCCGCCGACGGTTCCGGTGCGGTGGAGCCGCCGTTGTCGTCAAAGTGCATCGTGATCGCCTTGCCGATGGCATCGGGCAGCGAACGTACTTGGTTCGGACCGATGCCCACCGAGCGGGATCCGCCGATGCCGCGCAGTTCGTCCGCCACTGCGAGGGCGCGTTCGGACTGCGAGAGCGGCGAGGGGAGGCGCAGCGTGAGCGAGATCAGCCTGCCCATGCCGTCCGCCATTGCTTCGATATCCGACCCCGCCCGCCCGATAGTGGCGAAGACCTCCAGCGGTCCCGCGTCGTCAGAATTGACCGTGACATATACCTTGCCTTCCGGCGCGGAGAGGCGGCGCGTGTAGCCCCGTACCACATCCGGGCGCGGCTTCTTGGTGAGCGGCGCGACGGGCGCGGGCGCAACCATCGTCAGCGAAAGTTTCGGGGCAGCAGCGACCGGCGCGGCGTCCGGCGCGGGCGCAGCGGGGGCTTCGGCGGGCTTCGCCGCTTGCACGCCGATATTCAGCACCTGCTCACTCTTGCAGCCGTCACGGAAGACGGTAATGCCCTTGCAGCCCGTGTCGTACGCGCTCATATAGGACTGCGCGACATCCTCGCGGGTCGCGTCGTTCGGCAAGTTGACCGTCTTGGAGATGCTGTTATCCACATGCTTCTGCCACGCCGCTTGCTGGCGCACATGCCATTCCGGGGAGATTTCTTGCGCGGTAACGAAGACCGCCTGCAAATCTTCCGGCACATTTGGTGCGCCCTTGACGCTGCCCGTCTTGACGACATGGGCTTCCAGCGCGTCGTTCCACAAGCCGCGCCGCTCCATCTCCCCCTTGAAGGCGGGGTTGATGAAGGTCAGCACACGGTACCCGCCGCCGGGCTGCTTGACGCGGTGCTGGTAGGCGAGCGCGAAAGTCGGCTCGATGCCGCTGCTGCAATCCGCCAGAATCGAGATGCTGCCCGTCGGGGCGACTGTCGTGACAGTGCCATTGCGGACGGGGGCATCGTTGGCGTAGATGCTCTGCGCGAAATTCGGGAACGGACCGCGCTCGGTGGCGAGATTGCGCGAGGCGTCCCAGCCCCATTGCTCGACCTTCGCCATGATCTCCGTGCCGAGGGTCAGGGCGGCTTCGCTGTCGTACGGGATGCCGAGGAGAAAGAGCAAGTCCGACCAGCCCATGACACCGAGACCGATGCGGCGGTTCGCCCGCACCTTTTCCTGAATCTGCGGGAGGGGCAACGGGTTCACATCAATCACATCATCGAGGAACCGGACGCAGACGCGAGTGACGCGCTCCAACTCTTCCCAATCGAGGAAGACTTCCTCCCCGACGCGCCGCGTGACCGCCGCAAGATTGATCGAGCCGAGGTTACAGGCATCGTACGGCCCAAGCCACTGTTCCCCACAAGGGTTCGTCGCCTCAAGCAGTTCCATCGCGGGGGTGGGGTTGCTTTTGCTGTTGTTGGCGCGATCAATGAAGACGAAGCCGGGATCGCCGGAGAGCCATGCGGCGTCTACGATCTGCTCCCAGATTTCGCGGGCGCGGCGGCGGGCGACAACTTCACCGGTGTGCGGCTCGATCAAGTCGTACTCGGTGTCGTCCTTGACCGCCTGCATGAAGACATCGGTCGCGGCGACGGAGATATTGAAGTTCGTCACGCCGCCATCGAGTTTGCAGACGATGAACTTCTCCACATCGGGATGATCCACGCGCAGGATGCCCATATTGGCACCCCGGCGCGTGCCGCCCTGCTTCACCTGCTCCGTGGCGGCGTCGAAAATCCGCATGAACGAGACGGGGCCGCTGGCGACGCCCTGCGAGGTGCCGACGGTGCTTCCTTCCGGGCGCAGGCGGCTGAAGGAGAAGCCCGTACCGCCGCCCGATTTATGGATAATGGCAGCATACTTTACCGCGTCGAAGATGCCCTCGATTGTGTCTTCCACGGGCAGTACGAAGCAGGCGGAGAGTTGCAGGCCATTGTCCTTGCCCGCGTTCATCAGCGTGGGGCTGTTCGGCAGATATTTCCCCGACACCATCACCTCGTAGAACTGCGCGGCGGTGGCGTAGACATCGCCGCCGTAATTCTTCTCTGCCTGTGCGACGGCGGTCGCAACGCGCCAGCACATACCGTCTTCGTCCTCTAAGAAGGTGCCGTCCTTCTTCCACAGGTACCGTTCGCGCAGCACACGGACAGCAGACTCCGACCATCTACCCGCGAGGGCAGGGCGGATGGGCGCAGCATCGTGGTGCTGCCCATTACCGTTTCCGTTGCCGGACTTCGCCGTGAGATCCGCCGCTTTCAGTTTCTTCGTAGGTACCGATACCATGCCGTATGCCCCCTCCACATTGATCATCGCGGGCGCACCGCCCCCGACCCGTTCCCGTTTCCTTCCGCCCTCGGAAAAGTAGAACATGATGCCCCGACATGTTTTGCACCGTATGTATCCGTACGATGCGTGCCAATAAATGGCACATGTCGGGGCAACGGCAGCCCTACACCACAAGATATAGGGGTATCGTATCGTGTGTACTCCCCATTGTCAAGCGAATTGACGGGGAGTACGTACACCCTCTGCCGGGAGGGAGCGATGACGCTGCCGCTACGTCTAAGATATACGTACACTGTGTACGTGTCAAGTAGGCACAGAATATTGCGCGATGGGGACGGGTGTGGATAACCGTGAAA
>JBBRMX010000061.1:0-14989 GCA_038230615.1 Thermomicrobiales bacterium
GCAAACCCTCGCGCATTGCCCACGCGGCGGTAGCGGGTTCGTCGCGCTGCTGCACGCAGGTGAGGAAGTGCGCGATCATCGCCGCGTCTCGGTCGGTGCGGAGGGCGCATTCGGTCGCTGTTCCAGCCGCCGTGCGGACAGTAATCGTGCCGTCTGCGGAGCCGTGAATCTCTCCTGCCGTGCCAGAAATAGCGATTTCGCGCTCGCCACCCATCTCGATGAGCAGACCGACGATACCGAACTCGACGCGCACCGTGGCAATGTGCGCAGCGCCCGTGCCGACCGCAGCGGCATAGACCTCCTGCACGCTCGCGCCGCCTGCGAATATGCGGAGTGTTTCGATATCGCGCAATGTGTTGTCCCAGATCGTATCCGCGCATACGGAGTCGCTACCGGGAGCAGGTGAGCGGGTGATACGGCACAGCGTCGGCACGCCGACCGCATCTTCCGCGATCAGTTCCGCGATACGAAGATGGAGCGGGTCGAAACGTGCCGGTTCTGCGATCATCAGTACGCGCCGTGCCGCTGCCGCCGTCCGCACGAGGTCGCGTCCTTCGCCCGTCTCGGTAGCGAAGGGGTGCGCCGCCAGCACATGATTTTCGGCAGCAAGTGCGGCGTGAATCGCTACCGCTCGTTGTTCGACGGTGGTGCAGACACTGACTGCCCGTACCTCCGGTGATGCGAGCGCGTTGGCGGTTGCGGCTTCGTCCACGACGCCTACGATGCGGGCGCGGTCGGGGTGCGCGGCATAGGCGGCGCGGTGCGTTGCCGTGAGTACGGCATCGCCGCCGATGATGAGGATGCCGACGGGGGGGGCGGTGTTCATTCTCGCGCTCGTTCCGGTTGGGTTGCGGTAAGCAGACGGTGCATCACGGTTGGCAGGAAGGCGCGGGTTGCGGCGGCAGGATGGTCGGGCGTGGCGTCCAACTCTCGCGCACAGCGCAGCAATTCTGTGACGCTGTCCACATCGTACCATGTGGGCGTGTGCGCCTGCGTTAGCCCCATCATCTCTGCCCGCTGCACGGTCTGCGCGAAGACCGTATCGGTGCTCCATGTCATCCCTGCGAACAATTCCGGGCGCGGCTGCGTGGTGGCGACGAGATAATACCCGCCATCCTCCGCAGGGCCGAGGGCGACATCTGCGCCCGCGTCGAGCGCGGCAAAGGCGGCAGCGATATACGCAGGCGGCAGGGCGGGCAAATCGCTGCCAATAAGCGCGACCTGTGCCGCGCCGCCGGAGAATGCCGCCGCCATCGCCGCGCCGACATCGCCGGGGGGGACCGGGCGCATCGGTAGGGCGTTGGTACCGAGCGTAGCGCGGATAAGTGCCGCACCTCCTGCCGGATGTGCGAGTGTGACGGCGCATTCATACCCGCCCGCGCATTGCGCCGCCCGCGCCACCGCAACGGTATCCACTAATCCTGCCGCAGCAAATGCCGCCGCCTCCGCAAGCGTCAGGGGTGGGCAGAGGCGCGTCTTCGCCAGCCCCGGCACGGGAGCTTTCGCCAACACAATGAGTTCGCGGCGTGGTGCGGTCGGCATCATCTCTCGCTTTGCATCGTTGATCGCTGGTAGTTGATGACTGATTGTTGTGTAAGTCTGCGGCGTCGCGGCATTGTACGCGGTCGGTCGGCAGCGCGATAGCCCTCAACGCCACATGTGTACAGCGGAATCTACGTCGTCGCGGGGGCGGGCGGATGTATTTTCCCGCGCCCGCATTGCGCGTTACACTTGCCGCACGACCACTGCGATGCATCACTAGGAGGGAACCCTTCATGACCACGGTATCTATCTGGCAGGATACATCCATCTGGCCCGATCTGCCGCATCGCCGCGAGACGGCGGATGTGTGCATCGTCGGGGCGGGGATCGTCGGCAGCACCCTTGCAACATTTCTCACGCGGGCGGGGAAATCGGTGATCGTACTCGAAGCGCGGGATGTCGCTCTCGGCGCGTCGGGGCGCAATGCGGGACATGTCTCGGTGCATTTCAAATCGAACTACCACACCGCCATCGCGCAACTTGGGCACACCGCTGCACAAGAAGCGCGGGATTTGGGCTTTCGCAACCGCGAAATTGTGAAGGGATTCCTCGACGAGTATGGCATCTGGTACGAGCAAAACGGCGGCATGACGCTGGCGTGGGACGCGGACGAAGCGCAGGAGTTGGAAGCGGCGGCACGCGCCCTCGCCGCTGACGGCTACGAGATCGAATACCACGACCGCGACCCGACCGGGCGCGGGTTCCATGGCGGGTTGTTCCAGCCGGGGGACATCGCTACGCAATCGTACTGGCTCACGACGCAAGTGATGGCGCACAGCGGTGCAGTAGTCATTCCAAACTGCGCGGTGCGACGGATCGAGCAAACAGCAGCGGGCGTCATCGTCCACGGGCAACGGGCGACGATCCATGCGGCGCAGGTCTGTCTCTGCACAAATGCCTACTCGCGCACCTTGCACCCGTATTTCGCGGACAAAGTCTACCCAACACGCGGTCAGATGCTCGCTACCGCCCCGACTACACGCTTCATGACGATGACGGCAGGGTGCGAACGAGGCTACGAATACTTTCGCCAGTTACCGGATGGGCGGTTCGTCATCGGTGGGTGGCGCAATCGGTTCGCGGACGAGGAAGTCGGCTACAACGATCACGAGACAACGCCACACTTACAGGCAGGGCTGGAATCATTCCTTACACGATATTTCCCAGAACTGAATGGGCTACCGATTGAACATCGCTGGAGCGGTATCATGGGCTTTACGGGGGACGAGATGCCGCTTGTCGGGGCACTGCCGGAGATGCCCGATGTCTACTTCGCAGTCGGATTCACCGGGGGCGGCATGGGGATTGGCCCCGCCACCGCCGAGCGCACCGCCGACCTGATGCTGCGCGGCACGCATCCCGGCGTTTTCTCTGCCGACCGACTCACTGCCGTTCTCCACTAACGCAATAGTCGGGTGTCGTAGGAAAACGACACCCGACTACCTATATTTTCTCACGCATAGACATTGCCCTTGAAAGTAACGCAGGCATTCATGTCGCCGCTCTTGTAGCCAGTGGTGAACCAGTTCTGTCGCTGCTGCGAGGAGCCATGTGTCCACGATTCCGGCGTCACGCGACCCTGAAACTCTTTCTGGATGCGGTCATCACCGACAGCGGCAGCAGCGTTGAGACCGTCGGCGATATTCTGGTCGGTGAGGGGGGTAAGAAAGCCCGTCTGGGCAGCGTGGTTCGCCCATACACCCGCATAGCAATCCGCTTGTAGTTCGGTGCGAACCGAGCCACTCTGCGGGCCGGTGCTGCGATCATTTGCGGTCCGGCTGAGTGTCCCCTGCAAATCTTGGATATGATGTCCGTACTCGTGCGCGATCACATATGCTTGGGCGAACGGCCCGCCTGTTGCGCCGAACTTGGTGCGGAGTTCGTCGAAGAAGGCGATATCAAGATAGACCGTCCGGTCTTGCGGGCAGTAAAATGGCCCGACTTCGGTGCTTGCTTGTCCACAGCCGGTATTTGTCTGCCCGGTGAATAGCGTAGTCTGCGTGTTCGTGTAGCGCATACCGCGCCGTGCGAACTCGTCTGACCAGTATTTTTGCACGCTGTTGACGTAGCCGACGATCCGGCAATCTTCTTCTTTGTTCGCGTCGGTGCCGGTGCGGCAGTTCTGCGAAAGGCTCGCGGAGCCGCCCGCTGCGGGGCCAAGTACCGAGGTAGCGGCGGGGTTGTTCGTCTGCGGGTTGCCGGGGACGCTGCCGGGATTCGTGGTAGTTGTGCCGCCGCCCCCAAACGGGTTGACGCCGAGCAGAAGCGCGATGATGAGCAACACGATACTCCCCGCCCCGCCGCCGATTGCGACGCCGCCGCCCCGGCTGAAACCGCCGCCACCGCCACCACCCCCGCCGCCACCGCCGCGCTGATCATTGATTTGTGAGGGGTCTAACTGGGCATTGGGATCGAACGACATTTTCCTATCCTCCCGGCTGTGTGTGACAGTTCCGCACGAATTGTAACTATCCTTGCAGCGCATAGATAGCGCGGCATTTCTCGCAATGCAAGATTCATGCATAGAGATGCGACAACGAGTAAAATGATACGCAAGAAGGAGAAAACGACGGATGAAAGAACAACTCGCATGGGGAATTCTCGGCACCGGGCGCATCGCGCACAGTTTTGCGACCGACTTGCAGACTGCGAAAACCGGGCGGCTCGTCGCCGTCGGGAGCCGGACAGCGGGCGCGGCAGAGACCTTCGGCGCGGAGTTTGATGCGCCGCACCGCCACAGTAGCTACGAAGCCCTGCTCGCAGACCCCGATGTGCAGGCGGTCTATATCTCGGTGCCGCACCCGCATCATGCGGAATGGGCGATCAAGGCAGCGGAGGCGGGCAAGCACATCCTGTGCGAGAAGCCCATCGGTATGAACCATGCGGAAGCGATGGCGATTATCGAAGCGGCACGGGCGCACGATGTTTTTTTGATGGAAGCCTTCATGTACCGCTGCCAGCCGCAGACGGCGAAACTGGTCGAATTGATCCGGAGCGGTGCGATCGGAGAGGTGCGCGTGATCGAGGCGGCATTCGCCTACGACCGTGCCTTCGATGCGGAGAGCCGCCAGTACGACCCCGCGCTTGGCGGCGGCGGTATCCTCGATGTTGGCTGCTATCCGGTCTCGATGGCGCGGCTCATCGCGGGGGCAGCGACGGGCAAGCCCTTTGCAGACCCACTCGCAGTCACGGGCGCGGCGCACCTCGGCGCGACGGGTGTTGACGAGTGGGCGGTTGCCACGATGCGCTTCCCCGGCGACATCGTGGCGCAACTCGCCACCGGCGTCCATGTGAATATGGACAATGCGGTACGTGTCTACGGGAGCGCGGGCAGCATCGTGGTGCCGTATCCGTGGAAGCCGGGGACTGATGGCAACCCTCCCGCAATTATCGTGCGGCGTGCGGGCGCGGAAGCGGAGACGGTCAGTGTTGCCGCTGATGCCGCGCTCTATGGTGTAGAAGCGGAGACGGTGGCGACACACCTCGCGGCGCGGCAAGCCCCCGCGATGTCGTGGGACGATACGCTCGGCAATATGCGTGCGCTCGATCTGTGGCGCGGTGCGATCGGGCTTGTCTATCCGACCGAGCAGCCCGCCGCTGTGACGCAGACGGTCACGCGCCGCCCGCTTGCCGTGCAGCCTGATGCGCCGATGACCTACGGTACGATCCCCGGCATCGCCAAGCGCACCTCGCGGCTCATCATGGGTGTGGACAACCAATTCACGATGCCACACGCGGCGGTGATGTTCGATGATTTCTTCGCCAAAGGCGGCACCGTTTTCGATACCGCCTACATCTATGGGCAGGGGAAGTGCGAGCGCATCCTTGGGCAGTGGGTCGCCAATCGCGGTGTGCGTGAGGAGGTCGTTCTCCTCGACAAGGGCGCACACACGCCCTTCTGCACTCCCGATTGGCTCACGACGCAACTCATGGAGAGCCTCGAACGCCTCCAAACGGATTACGTGGACCTCTACATTATGCACCGCGACAACCCCGCCGTGCCGGTGGGGGAGTTCATCGAGGTACTGAACGCGCATCAGCAGGCGGGCAGAATGCGCGTTTTTGGGGCATCGAACTGGAGCCTCGCTCGCGTCGAGGAGGCAAACGCCTATGCAGCGACGCACGGTCTCGCGGGATTCGGCGTTGTCAGCAACAATTTCAGCCTCGCCCGCATGATCGAGCCGCCGTGGGCGGGGTGCATTTCGGCATCTGACCCCGACAGCCGCGCATGGTTCACGCGGACGCAGACGCCACTGCTGCCGTGGAGCAGCCAAGCGCGGGGCTTTTTCACCGACCGCGCCCGCCCCGACGATATGACGACCGATCCCGAACTTGCCCGCTGCTGGTACAGCGACGACAACTGGCAACGCAAGGCGCGAGTGGCGCAGATGGCGCAGGAGCGCGGCGTCGAGCCAGTGGCAATCGCGCTGGCGTATGTCCTCAATCAGCCCTTCCCGACCTTTCCACTCATCGGGCCGCGTGCATTGAGCGAGACCCGCACATCATTGCCCGCCCTCACGGTCTCGCTATCACCCGATGAAGTGCGCTGGCTCAATCTGGAAATGTGAGCGTGCGGTACACTGTGCAGAGGGGTGGGCGGCACAACGTGAGGGAACACACATGAGCGGGGAACGCATCCTCGTAATCGAGGATGAGCGGGCGATTGCCAATATGCTGCGTCGCTCACTGGGGCTGGAAGGGTACACCGTAGTCTTGGCGGACAACGGGCGTGCCGCGCTCGATGCCGTGCGCGACCGTTCGCCCGATCTCGTGCTGCTCGATCTCATGCTGCCGGATATGGACGGGCTGGAAGTTGCGCGGCGGCTGCGGGCTGCGGGCGAGATCGCCCCGATCCTGATGCTGACAGCGCGGGACGCGGTGGTAGATCGGGTCAAGGGGTTGGACGCGGGCGCGGACGATTACCTCGTCAAACCCTTCGCGCTCGATGAATTGCTCGCCCGTGTGCGTGCCTTGCTACGGCGGGCGATGCAGGAGGGAGCGGCACCCGCCGCGCACCCGAACGAAACATTGCGCTTCGCTGACCTGACGGTTGACCTCGGCACGCGCGATGTCGTGCGCGGCACGCATCATATCGAACTGACGGCGCGGGAGTTCGATCTGCTCGTGCTGTTTCTCCGCAACCCCCGGCAGGTTCTGCCGCGCGATCTCATCATGGATCGCGTCTGGGGAGAGGATTTCTACGGCGAATCGAATGTGCTGGAAGTGTATGTCCGCGCCCTCCGTGCCAAACTCGAGGAACATGGCGGGGTACGGCTCATCCATACCGTGCGCGGCGTCGGGTACACGCTGCGCGAACGCGAAGCGGGGTGAGGGGCATGTCTATCCGGCTCCGCCTTACGCTCTGGTATACCGCAATTCTCGTCGTCGCGCTGGCGATTTTCGCGGGGGTCATCTATACCGGTATCGCCCGGTTGCGCCTCAACGACCTCGATGCAGCAATCGGCAGTCGCGCGCGGGAGGCGCGAGCGCAGATTACCTTTGGCGTCGGGCGTACCGCGCAATCGCTCGCGGTCTATGCTCCGTCGCCCGCAGACCTGAACGATTTCACGACCGATGGTGTTGCCATCCAGTATGTAGACCCCGACGGCAACGAGAAAAGCAGCTCCACTAACCTCGGCACGCCGATCTGGTTGCCGCGTGATGCGATTGCCGCAATCAAGCGTAATGAGGGGGGGTACTGGATGTTGCGCGGCGCGGGCGGTGAGGAACTGCGGGCGTATATCCTGCCGCTTGCGCTGGGGGGACGCGACCCCTTCGGCGCGGTCGTCACCGCTAAACCAACCGCTTCACTGAATGACACGCTGCACAAAGCCGCCGCCTTTCTCGCGGCGGGGATGCTCGGTGCGGCACTCGCGCTGGCGTTCGTCGTCTACTGGGTGGCAGGAACTGCCCTGCGCCCCCTGAAGCGGATGGCGCGGGATGCGGCGGGCATTCAGCAGGCGCACGACCT
Organism: Thermomicrobiales bacterium; assembly: GCA_038230615.1. Taxonomy (GTDB): domain Bacteria; phylum Chloroflexota; class Chloroflexia; order Thermomicrobiales; family JALYUS01; genus JBBRMX01. The sequence continues at coordinate 7,514 of JBBRMX010000061.1, forward strand.
CTCGCGCCGCGTGGATGTGCCGCGTACTGGCGATGAGGTGGCGGATCTCGCGCAAACGTTCAACGGAATGCTCGGTAGGCTGGAGACCGTCTTCGACGCGCAACGCCGCTTCATCGCGGACGCCTCGCACGAGCTTCGCACACCGCTCACCGCTATTCGGGGCAACACTGACCTCCTCCGCTACCACGGCAACCGCATGGATATTGCCGAGCGCACTGAGATTCTCGATGAGGTTGCCTCCGAGGGGGAACGCATGAGCCGTCTCATCAACGACCTGCTCGCGCTGGCGCGAGCACAGGCGGGCGGCGACCATGCCCCGCCGCAGCCGCTCCGTTTCAGCGAGGCAATCGAGGGCGCGGTGCGGGCGGCACGCGGGCTGGCGCGGGGGCATGAGATCACCTATCACGGCGCGTCCGAAACCCTCTGGGTGCTCGGCGACCCCGACCGCCTCAAGCAACTCGCGCTTATCCTGCTCGACAACGCCGTGAAATACACGCCGTCCGATGGGCAGATTCGCGTCTGGGTCTGGCGCGACGGCGCAACCGCTGCGCTGCGCGTAGAGGACGATGGCCCCGGCATCCCCTCTGACCGCCTGCCGCACCTCTTTGAACGATTCTTTCGGGGCGGCACCCCCGCACGCGGGCGCGACGACGGCGGCGCGGGGCTTGGGTTGGCGATTGCGCGAGAGATCGCGGAGCAAACGAACGGCGTGATCACCGTTGAGAGCATCGAGGGACACGGCACCTCATTCACCGTCCGCTTCCCGCTCTTGCCCGATGCCGCGCTTGCGCCCCTTCCTACGCCCGTTGCTGCGACGATATAAACGCGGTCGCGCTTCGCCCACGTTTCCGCAGGACAGGCGATGAGCAGTGCGCCCTCTTTCATGCTACCCTGCTTCATAGAGGCTTTCCGCAACAGAAAAGGGGAACTGGCAGCATGGCACTCAACGAAGCACTGTTCAAACGGCTGGTGGAGACGCCCGGTGTGTCGGGGCGCGAGGAGCAGCAGCGCGTCATCGCCCGTGAAGCACTCACACCGCTCGTGGACACGGTGACAACTGACGCTCTCGGCAATGTCATCGGCACGAAAAAGGGACGCGACGATGTGCGCGTGATGATCGCGGCGCATATGGACGAGATCGGCTTTCTCGTCAAATACATTGATGACAAAGGCTTTCTGCGCTTGCAGACGCTCGGCGGGCATGACCCCGCAAATATGACCTCGCAGCGCATCCTTGTGACGACTGAGAGCGGCGCGGTGCTGCGCGGCGTGTTGCAGCCTGCCCGCAAGCCGCCGCACCTTTCGCGCGGCGATGCCCCTGCTCTGCCAAAGCACGACGATTTTTTCGTGGACCTCGGCATGACCGCCGATGCGGTGAAGGCGGCAGTGCAGGTCGGGGATTACGTCACGATGGATCGCACCTTCGAGAAGGTGGGAGACAACTACATCTGCAAGGCGATGGACGACCGCGCCGGTTTATTTGTGATGATCGAGGCGATGCGTGCATTGCGAAAGAGCGAAGCGACGATTTTTGCTGTCGCCACAACACAGGAAGAAGTCGGGCTGCGCGGCGCGACGGCGAGCGGCTACGCGCTTAACCCGACAATTGTCATCGCGCTCGATGGGACACTGGCGATGGATGTGCCGGGGGGTGGCGCGGAAAACACCATCACGACGCTCGGCGGCGGCGCGGCGATCAAGATCATGGACAGCTCGCTGATTTGCCACCCCAAACTTGTGCGCCATTTCCGCACGATTGCAGAGCGCGAAGGCATCGCTCATCAGATGGAGATTCTGCCTGCTGGCGGCACCGATGCGGGCGGTGTGCAGCGGTTGCGTGGCGGGATGCCCGCAATCACCCTTTCTATCCCGATGCGCTACGTGCATACCGTCAACGAAATGGTCTCCGCGACCGATGTGCAGGCGTGCATTGACCTGCTTGCTCGCTATCTCGAAGAAGCGCACACGGGCGAATACGCACTGTAGCAGGGGAAGTTGACGAATCGCGCACGTTACACGCTTTGTTACTTGCAACTCATTGCTCGTTCGTACGAGTGACCGGAGGGGAGCGGAATCATGGCAACGACGATGACACTGCGAGACGAGATCGCGGAATGGGAACCGGAGTTGGTTGCGACGCGGCGCGACTTCCATATGCACCCCGAAATGGGGCTGGAGGAATTTCGCACGGCGGGGATTGTCGCGGAACGGTTGCGGGCATTGGGGCTGGAGGAGATCACCACAGGCATCGCCGTGACGGGCGTGAAGGCGGTGCTGCGCGGCGGCAAGCCGGGGAAAACCCTGCTACTGCGGGCGGACATGGACGCCCTGCCGATTGAAGAAGAAAACGATGTGGAGTACAAGAGCCAGACGGTCGGCACAATGCACGCCTGCGGACATGACGCACACACCGCGATTCTGCTCGCGGCAGCGCGGGTGCTCGTGCGGCACCGCGACGACATCGCCGGTACCATTGTCTTCTGCTTTCAGCCCGCTGAAGAAGGCGTGGGCGGCGCGAAGAAGATGATCGCGGAGGGCGTGCTCGAAAACCCGCATGTGGACGCCGCGTTGGGGTTGCACATGGCGCAGGAGATGCCCGTCGGCACCGTCAATATCCATCCCGGCCCGATTATGGCAGCGGCGGACGGATTTCGTGTCACGATTCAGGGCAAAGGTGGTCATGCCGCCCGCCCGCAAAGCACCGTGGATGCCGTGATGGTCGGCGTCGAGGTTGTTAACGCACTGCAAACACTCGTGAGCCGCGAGATTGACCCGCTCTCGCCCGCCGTGGTAACAACTGCGACTTTTCACGCGGGCGGCACGGCGTCGAACATCATTGCGGACACGGCGACGCTTTCCGGCTCCGTCCGTTGGTTCGACAAAGAGACGGGAGATTTCCTCGCCGAGCGTATCCCGGAAATCATGCGCGGCGTGGCGCAGGCGATGCGTGCGACTGCGCACGTCGAGTACCACCGGGGTGTGCTCGCCACCGTCAATAACCCCGCGATGGCGGCGATGGTACGCGAGATCGCTACGGAGGTCGTCGGTGCGGACAAGGTGCTGAGCGGTCCGCCGATCATGGGATCGGAAGATTTCGCGGAGTTCACCGACGCCGTACCGTCCGCTTTCTTCATGATCGGCTCTGCGGATGTGGCGAGCGGTAAAATCTGGGGGCATCATCACCCGAAGTTCGACATTGACGAGCGGTCGCTCCCCGTCGGCGTCGAAATGATGGTGCGTTCCGCGCTGCGCTATCTGGACGACAACGCGGGATAATTCCGCTTTTGCTTGTCATCTATCGCTCTCGCGCCATAAAAGACGCGAGAGCAATAGACGGGCTTACCAGCCCATTGTGCCGGGTTCCCCCTTGAACGGGCCGACGATGTTGGATGTGATCCAGCCGCCGTAGAAGCCGCCCGGTTGCGGTATGACGCGCTCGCCGTCTACATAGCAGGCGTCCATTCTGCCCGCATACAGCGCAACGTAATTGCGGAGTGCCATGAAATCGGGCGTTGGGTTCGGGTAGTACCATGCGACGGCTTCTTCGCGGTGGTCGCCCACGGTGAGGGTGTAATACTTCGCGGGGCCTTTCCACTCACACCAACTCGCTCCCGCCGCCGGAGAGAAATACTGCATCTGCATGTCCTCCGTCGGGAGGTAATACGCGGGCGGATGGCTCGTTTCGAGTACGCGGTACGCCCGCACGGTGTCCGCGACTGTTACGCCATTGAAGACCACGGTGATGCGCTTGGTGGTCGGTTCGAGGCGCGGCGGTCGCGGGTAATCCCAGACTGATTCCTGCCCCGGTGCAGGAGCGATATGCTGATTTGTCGTCATGTGATGTGCTGCCCCCGTTTTGCGGATGAATACCATGTTTCGTACAACATCAGCAGGTATCTGCATGTTCCCCCGCATTCATGTACAGTGTAGTCTAAGAAGGAAGCATGAACCGTGCGTTGGCGTCCCTGCAGTTGCGGCGGATTCGATTGCATGGCGTCTCGGCGACGAAAAGTAGATCGGGGGAAACGATGATGCGGATTTCGGTGCAGATCGAAGGGGTGATGGGGCTGACGTGGCCGGCATGGAAGCGGCTTGTCACCGAGGTAGAGGCGATGGGCTTCGCGGGGCTGTATTGTTCCGATCACTTCGTTTTTCGCGGGCCGCCGGATCGCCCGTCGCTGGATGTGTTCACCGCTCTCACGTATGCGGCGAGCCATTCCACCAAACTCCTTCTCGGTGCGCTGGTCGCGCCTGTCTCATTCCGCGACCCAGTGGAACTGGCACGGCAAGCAATTGCAATTGATGACCTGAGCGAAGGGCGGTATATTCTCGGCGTCGGCGCGGGCTGGAACGAGCGCGAACACGCGATGTTCGGCTACCCGCTAGGCGACATCCCGACGCGGGTGCGCCGCTTTACCGAGGCACTGGCAGTAATGACCTTGCTCATCCGCAGTGACGATCCCGTCTCGTTCGACGGTGAGTTCTATCATCTGCACGATGCCGTGTTGCGCCCGCGTCCGCAACGGCACACTCCCGTGATGATCGGCGGCAGCGGTCCGAAGCGCACGCTGCCGCTCGTAGCGAAGTATGGCGATATCTGGAACGCCAGCGGCATGACCGCCGACGAAGTGCGCGACCGCAACGCACTGTTGGATGCCGAACTCGTCAAGGCGGGGCGGCAGCCCGCCGATGTGCCGCGCACGATGATGAAATTCGTCCTCTGCGGGCGCAACGAGACGGAATACGCGGCGCGGGTGCAGGGAATGCGAAATATGGCGAATCTCGCCCCGCTTTCGGTCGCGGAACTTGTCGAGAATGCCCGCACATCCATGAAAGGCATCGTCGGCACGCCGGAAGAGGTTGCGGCGGGCATCGGCACCTATGCCGACGCAGGTATCGAGGAGATCATGCTGCAGTTCTTCGCGGTGGACGACTTCGATGCGTTGCGGGTGTTGGCAGACGATGTATTGCCGCTCCTGTAATCGTCAGACATCACACGCGGGAGCGTAGCACTTTGCCGAGTGCGGAACGGGGGAAATCCTCTTTCCGCACTGACCAGCGGCGGGGGACTTTATATCCGGCGAGGCGAGCGCGGCACCACACGCGCAGTTCGCGCCCCGACGGTGCCGTGCCGTGCGGGACAATGGCAGCACGTAGCACGATACCGTACCGCCCCGGTATCCCGGTGACGATTGCCGCCGCGACACCGGGGTGCGCTTCCAGCACTGCCTCGATCTCTTCCGGCGCGATGGTGTGTCCGCGCACATTGATCCGCAACGCCTCCCGCCCGTGCAGAAACAAAAAGCCGTCCCGGTCCCGCGACGCGAGATCGCCCGTAGGGAGCCAACCCCCCGCAGCATCAGGCCCGCCGACATACCCCGTCATCATGCCGGGAGAGCGGAGAAGCACCCTGCCGACCTTATCCGGCGGTACTTCTTCTGTATTACTGTCGTCCGCGTCCATGTCCACGATACGGAGATGAATGCCGGGATAGGGTCTGCCGATGCTGCCCACCGGTACGCCCGATAGCGGCGCAGTCGTCATCGAACCGCCTTCGGTGGAGGCGTATTCCTCAATCATCCGCGCCCCGTATCGCGCCACTGCACCATCGCGGAGTACGGGAGAAAGGGGGGCGGCAGAGGTACGGATGATGGCAAGCCGCACCCCGGCGGGCGGGGGCGATTTCTGCGCGACGAGCATTTGCACATGCGCCGGGACGCCCCAGAAGACTGTGACGCGGTACTGTTCCATCTCGCTTTCCATTGCCGCTGCGGTCGGTGCATCGGAAAGCACGACGGTTCCGCCTGTGAACAGCATCTCGCAGATACCGCGCACCGCGAACATCAGCGGGCGGTGAATCCAGTAGACCTGCTCCGGCGTTTCCCACCATGCACGCGCCCCGTCGCGCCATGTCACCATGCGGTGTGGCATCTGCACGAGCTTGGTCGCGCCTTGTGTCGTGCCGGAGGTCGTTTGAATACTCATCGTCGCGTCGGCGTTGCCGGATGCGGAGCGGCGGGCAGCCTCCGCACATGCGCTAGCGGTCGCGCCGCCGGGGAGATCGAGCGGAGAAGCAGGCAACGATGGCGCGAAGGGATGCGGTTCGCCCGTCGCCGTCAGCACCCACACCGGCGCGGCGCGGTCGAGCAGCGGCGCAATCTCCGCCTCTGTCAGCAGCGGCGAGAGATAGAGCAGCGACAATCCGGCGCGGCAACAGGCGAAAAATGTAAGGACAAGATCGCCGGTGACGGGTTCGCACGCGAAGACCGTCCCGTGTTCCGGCATGCCTAATGTCACCAACCGTGCGGCGCGGCGGTGCATCTCGCGGCGTATCTCTGCCCATGTCCATGTCCGGCCATGCGAGATAAGTGCGGCGTGATCGGGGCGCGATAACGCGAACATTTCGACGACATCTTCTACCCGCAGCACGCTCCCGTCACTTTCCGCGCGTGTATCTTCGTATCACCGCGCCAAAATATACCACGTTAGTTTGTCATACAAAGTTTCACTTTCGCGTTGGTGCGCCATCTGCGGATACTGCGGTATTTTTGCCCGTATCGTGCGTAGCGAAAGCAGGTCGAACGGCGGTATGATGCCCCGCAGACGGATTCGCCCACAGGGAAAGGATATGAAAACGATGGATTGGGTGACGCGGCAGGGCGTGCGGCTGGATCGCGCAGCGATGATCTGGCTGATCGAAAACTATATTGACCCCGGCGCGACGATCACGATTCTGCCCGAAGCGGAGGTAATGCCCTACGCCGAGCGGACGGGCGCGACGCCGTTTCACCACCCGCAAGCGGAATTACGCCATCAGGGATCCCGCACGGGGTTCGACGCGCTGCGAATACGCTACGAATTGAATGACCCCGCCTTGGCACTCATGGCGATGATTCACCGGGGCGCAGAGACGAGCGACAAAAACCTCACGCAGTGGTCGCCGGGGCTGGCGGCGGTGGCGAACGGTATTCGCAAACGCGCCCTCACTGACGAAATCTTCCTCGACGCCATCAAGCCGGTGATTGCGGGCGTGTATCAATTCTGCGTGGATCAACTATCCAACCCCGGTAGTAAAAAGCTGGAATAACAGAGAAAAGTACCGGGTGCCGAGTACTGAGTGTCCGGCAGCGTCACGGCGCAATGTGTAGCGCACAAAGTACGGAGCAAGAATCTCGTTTACTTCCCCTTATTGGAGGTGTGACAATGGTAACGGAGATAACAACGACGACAACAGTAGATAGTGCGGTGCGCGGGTCGCTGGTGTGGCGGTGCATCGGGCCGCACCGGGGCGGGCGCGTGGTCGCGGTCACGGGACATGCCGCAGACCCGATGACGTATTGGTTCGGGGCGTGCGCGGGTGGTGTCTGGAAAACCACCGATGGCGGCACGAACTGGGAAAACTGCTCGGACGGCTACCTCAATGTCTCGGCAGTCGGGGCGATTCAGGTCGCGCCGTCGGACCCGAATGTGCTCTAC